>JAFUXM010000141.1 GCA_017470785.1 Synergistaceae bacterium | reverse complement strand
TTTATTTAAATCATCAATTTCAATGCCAAGCTTAATTTTTTTATTCAACCCGTGATAGTCGCTGCCCGCTGAGATTAATAAATTATTTTGCACAGCTAAATTTGCTAAATATTCACGCCTTCGCATATCATATTTCGAGTAATAGCACTCGAGACCTTTTAAGCCATAGCTTTTTAATTCGCTCAGCATTAAATTTAAAATTTCAAGTGAGATCTCAGGCTCGCCTTCGCCGCCGAACGGATGCGCCCATACCGGAACGCCGCCTGACTTTAACACTGCATTAATTGCAAGCTCGGCATCAATGCGCGTATCACCAGTATCTAATTTATTTATAATATTTTTAATCGCAAGCTCTTTATTTGCTGCTAACCCATGCTTGACTATTAAATTTGCAATATGCGGCTTGCCCGAGGCTTTATTATCACGCAGGCTATTTATCTCGTCAGCGTGAAACTCAATTTTAAACTCGTCGCGCAAAAATTTTAATCGCCGCTCAAGCTTGTTATGCCGCAACTCCTCAGCCTGATTTAAAATATTTTTAAAATATTCATTATCATAATCATAATTAAACGCGAGTATATGACACTTGCCGTGCTTAGCTTTGCATGACAATTCGACGCCGCGGATAAATTTTAAATCTTTATAATTATTTAGCTTAGCCTCAATGCGTTTCACGCCGTCGATATTATCGTGATCCGTCAGGGCAAAAATTTTAATATTATCTTCATTTATAATATCAATTAACGCCTCGGGTTCGTCCGTGCCGTCAGATGCTGCGCTGTGAATGTGCAAATCAATTAACATGCTATAAATTATTATTTAGTGACGTTAATTTCGCCCATCCAGTAATAGCCCCACTGCGATACCTGCTGCGCTAAGACCGGCGTGTCGTCAGCGTACCATTTGAAATTAACTTGAGCGCTCTGCGACTTAACTAATTTATTCAGCTCATAGAATTTCCCGCGTAATGTGCTTGCCGGTCTGTCCTTCACTAACAGCTGATGCCAAGTCTGACCAGTCCAGATATAAATAATTTTCGGTGAGTTGCCTTTCCATGCGACCGGCACTGCCGGTTTGCTGAGTACGCCTATCCTGTCCACGCTGTCGCGCCAGTTGCCGATGGCCATGAATTTATAGTTATAAGTCCAATCAGGAATATAAGTCGAGTGGGTCTGACCTCTTGCTAAAATTCTTGAACTCGGCGAACCCTGCGTCACTCTTGCTGAAGTCATCTCCGCGTTGGGCAGGCTGCGCAATGCAGAGATCTGCGCAGGTTTCACCCACGGCGTAAGCCCGGCCATCGACGGCACGACCGACCCGACTATATAGCTCGTCGGCATCAAGTTAGGCCCGTTCGCCGTCCCATAGGCCCATACGCCGTCAGCGTTCTTCTTGACCGGATAGCCGTCGAACGTCAC
Organism: Synergistaceae bacterium; assembly: GCA_017470785.1. Lineage (GTDB taxonomy): Bacteria > Synergistota > Synergistia > Synergistales > Aminobacteriaceae > JAFUXM01. The sequence goes on along the minus strand of JAFUXM010000141.1, from coordinate 5,684 downwards.
ATACCAGCCCTTGGGCATGTTATACGGCCTGAACACGTAGAAATTCATCCCAGCATAGGCCGGCTGCTGCACTAACAACGGCTCGGCTACGTAAACTTTCGCCTCAGCCTGATTAATCATTAACACGCATAAAATTATTAAAATAAAAAATTTCCGCATCTCAACAAAGCTCCGTAATTTATTTAATCAACTAAATTTATTTGGCCGAGCCAGCGATAGCCCCATGAACTTGCGTAGCCTGCAAGCATTGAGCTGTCGGCCTCGCTCCAGATTGTGCCGCCCTTGTTCGACCTCATGGCCATTTCATAAATCTTATCGCGAATTAAATCGGCTGCGGTCACGCCGCGCTAGTTATAGACCTGCCGCCCCTCTTGACCGGTCCAATAATAAATCACCTGCGGCTTGTCGCCCAGCCATGCCAGCGGGATGCGCGGCCTATTTAACACGCCCATTCTGTCAACGCTCTTGCTCCAGCCGCCGATTGCCTTAAACATGATATTACTATCAGCCCACGAGGCATTATTTAAATTATTATTATAATTACTAACCTGATTTAAATTCACAACTGCCCCGGGCGCAACGAGCGGTGCTGACGGACTTTCGCCCCACGGCACGAGCCCTACCGACTTCGGCACTACAGAACCTACAACATGAGCCGTCGGGACGAAATTTACTCCGTCGAACCTGCCGTAGAGCCATACGCCGTTCCAGTTTCGATACACCGGATAGCCGTCGTACGTCAAGAACCAGTCCTGTGAATTGCTTGGCATGTTGCTTGGCCTATGCACGTAGAACTGCATACCTTTATAGGCCGGCTGAGTTACTAATATAGGCTTTGATAAATCGCGCTGAACAGTTTTAATATTCTGCGATTTCTTAACCGGAGCGCGGCGGCGCGTCCTAACTTTACGCTTTGCCGCAGCATATCCCGGCACGCTCAAGCTTAATATCAACAGCGCAGTCAACAGGCTTATCCAAAATTTTTTATTTATCTTCATCTTAAATAGTCCTCTAATCAATAATTAATTAATAATTTAATTTTGGCCGACCGGCGGCAGCGGCACTTCGAACGTACCGTTATTAGTAGTCTGGCCTACCGGCGGCAGCTCATTTATCCTGACGGTCTCGCGCCGTGTCTGCTGTCTTTGCTGGGCTTGCTGTCTTGCCTGCTGCGCTTGTTGAGCCGGCCTTGCTTGCTGCGCTTGAGTTTGTTGACGCGGCTGCTGAGTTTGCGATTGCGCTTGCTGTCTTGCTGGCGCTGGCTGTTGAGCTTGAGCTTGTGAGCTTGCTTGCTGACGCGTGCGGCTATTGCGCCTGCTGTTTCTATTGCTGCTGCCCTTAGCTGCTGCTTGCTTCTTAGTCGATTTAGGCGCGGCTTTAACAACTTTCTTTTTTGAATTTGAATTTGAATTTGTTGAGCTTGAGCTTACGGCCTGCACAACTCTGTTATCAGGCAGCGGCGGCTGATACGCAGCCTCGGCCTGTGCCTGCTCATGTATCACCGGCAGCGGCGGATTATAAACTGCGCTGTTTGGCTCAGGCTCAAGTTCTTGCGGCAAATCATTCTGAGCGCCTATACTTGGCGGCGTATAAACTGCACCGGTTACACTCGGCGGATTATAAACTTGCTGAGGCGCAGCGCTCGGCGGCACATATAAAGACGGCTGCCACGCGTCACCGTCGTTAGGCGTTGCCCCGGGTTCGGGCGGAGTATAGACCGGCACTTTCGGCACGGTCGGATTGTTCTGAGCATCCGGCCTTGCCGGAAGTCTTGAAGCCTGCGGCGAGTTCGGCGGAATTATCGTCCCGTTGCGCGTCTCAGTCGGAATAGCATACACACGGCCCGGCCGCTTCTTGTCCCATAAGGCCGTCTTAGTGTCATTAGGATAAGTCATCACGCGCGACAACGGATCAAACAGCGGATCGATCTGCACGGCCTTAGTGTAGAAGTACTGCGCCTGAGTAAAACTTCCGGTCTTCTCATGATACATTCCGTACCAGTACCAAGCCTCGGCGTTGCGGCGCTGCTCCTGCACTGCCTTTTGCAGCCATGGCCGCGCCTCTTCGTACCTGTGCTGCTCCATTAAGGCCTTGCCCATCTCAAGCGAATTTTTTTTCACGGGCTTCAACACGGCTTTCTTAACCGCAGCTTGTTTTTTAGGCTTCGCAGCAGCTTTCTTAACCGGCTTCTTTATGCTCGCCTTCTTAACTATTTTCTTCATCTGAGCTTGAGCCGCCGGTCCAGTGTCAGGATAGCCGTCCGCGTAGGCTGCCGGTGCAATCAAAAAATTTGCCGCAAGAAATGCGCTTAAAATTAATTTTTTATTATCCACTATAATATGCCCTTCTTCCTTGCCCTTGTGATCTGCGTTGTTTTTATAACTATATCTTCAAGTGTGATAGGCTCTTTCTTGCTGTCCTTAATCACGCGCACGACTGCGTTTTGATCATAGACTTTAATTACTTTGACTTGGCCGATTTTATTCGGCAGGACTGCGATGGGATTTTCAGGATCGACCGTCACGTAAGTATCAGGTCTAACAACGTCCAATATTTCGCCGACGCTTACTGCTACCATGCCGGGCCGCGCCTGACTGCCCAAACTTATAATATACTCGCGCCTATGGCGTTTAGTCTTAGCATACGGCGATATGATCCGTCCGATTGTTGCGAACGACGGCGAGAACGTCTCACCGGGTTTGCCCAGTGCGCTGTTTATCTGCGACATCGACTGATTAAAGCATTCTTCAATCGCATTTTTAAACGCCTGCCAGTGCGAAGTGTTTTTAAATTGATCCCATGTCAGCTTGCTCATCTTTTGACCTTTATAATTTGTGTTGGTCAGGCCGAATAAGTCAAGGCCGTCATCAAACGGCTTGGGCAATGATTTAATCACTACATTAAACCAGAATACATCTTCGGCGCTGTCGAGCGTAAATCTTCTGTCGCGGCCCTCGACCGTGCGCACTGCAAGCTGCTTCGCGCCGTTCGCACTATAGACCCTGAGCCTGAACTGCGCCCGCGCACTCTCGAAATTTCCGACCACATGCCGTTCTTTCATGACTGCATTAAATAACTCAAGCTGTACGGCTATGTCGTCACCGCGCCTCGAGCCGGCAAGCCAGTTGTTCATGCCGGCCTCGTCAAGCACACGAACTTCAACAGCAGGCGACCTCTTAAACAAACTCTCGAGATAGTCAGACATTTTTTGATCTAAAATATTATAAGGGTAGAACTTGCTCTCCCAGATTTCAATTCCGGTTGAGTTGATAGTAGGAAAGATAACGACCGACAGACTGTCCTTCGCGCAAGCAGCATTAATTTTTACGCTCAGGAGCAAAGCGCACAAAATTATAGCTCTATAAAATTTATTAATCAGGATCATGCACCCCGTTTTGATTTTTTTAATTAAATTAATTTAAATTTTATCATATTTAAAATTTTTAAAATTTTTTTCACGCAGCTCTTAATCTCAAAAATTTTTGTTAATAAAAGTCAGTAGTTTATACGATATGGTTATTAAAAGTCAGTGATATAATTTTCGCGTGATCGAGAGAGATTTATTTATATAAGTCTCAATTCAAAAAATTTAAAAATTTAGGAGAGTGGAATTTATTATGATGAAGAGAAATTATTTACCGGCGATGTTTGATAGGTTTATGGACACTGCGAGTTTGTTTGACGGGTTCAATGACATAGCTGACCAGATGAGGGCGCCGTTCTTTGACAACGGGCTTGCGGGGTTATCAGCACGGGCGGACGTGTACCGCAAGGACGGTAAAATTTTCGCGGAGGCTGAGCTGCCCGGGGTCAAGCCCGAGGACGTTGAACTTCATGTCTATGCTGACAGGCTCACGCTCTCAGCTGAGAAAAAATTTGAGAGCAAAGACGATGGCGAGACGGGTAAAAATTATGTGCGGTCTGAGCGCAGCTGGGGCAAGGTTGAGCGCGTTATATCGTTCCCTGTTGAAGTCGATCCGGACACGGCAAAGGCCAGCTTCAAGCACGGCGTTTTGACTGTTGAAGTGACAGAGCGGGCGCAGGATAAAGCTCATAAGAAAGTCGATATACAAGTCAGCGAGAATTAAAATTTAAATTAATTTAGCACAGGGCCGGTTGAGATATAAAAATCTCAGCCGGCTTTTTATTTTGCGTTTATAATAAATTTAATTTAAATTTTAAATTTCAGGGGGCTTTAGAGTTGAAGCGCGAACTGTACGAGAGATTTTTTAATTATGACAGGCTTGATGCAATTCTTGACGAGTATCTTAATGCTGATTTAAATGCAAATTGCTATTGGTTTAATAATAGCTGGCACACACGCAGTGATTTAAAAATTTTAGCCGATGAGTTCACGGACTTTTTAAAAAGTGCGGGCTTTGAGAAAGGGCAGCGGTTAGTCGCGCTGATGCCGAATAGTCCCATGACTATTGCAATGATTATCGCAACATGGCGGCTGGGCGGAGCATTCTGCCCGCTGAACGAGAAGGCTGGCAAGCTGTCGCTGCTCAAGACTTTAAATTTATTAAAGCCATTTGCCGTGATAGTGTCACAGGCTGTCAAGCAAGAGTTAGTTGATGCGCTGCGTGAGGCTGACTGGCCGGTTGTGATTTGTGCGGATGAGAATATAGAAGTACAGCAAGATTTTAAAGGCAAGCTGCAAGAGCCTGAGAGCGAAGAATTAGCCGTGATATTCTCGACCAGCGGCACAACGGGCGACCCTAAAGCCGTGCCTTTAACTCACAAGAATTTAATAGATAATTGCCTTGCGTGCCTTGAGAATATATATCAGCTTGAGCCTACTGATATTTTCTTGAACGTGCTGCCTAATTTTCATGCGTTCGGCTTCACTGTGAGCATTATACTGCCGTTCATGTGCAGCGCGTCTTTGTGCGTCGTGCCGGGGTTCATGCCGCCGAGCAATACTTTAAATGCGATTATAGCGTCTAAGGCAAATTTATTATTGCTTGTGCCGACCATGGCCGTATTCTTGACCGGCTTACTTGAGCGCAGTAATAAAAAACTTGAGCACGTGAAATTATTAATCTTAGGCGGCGACAAATATAATTCTAAGCTTGACGAGCGGATTAAAAAATCTTTCGGGGTCGGAGTGCTTGAGGGCTACGGTATAACTGAGTGTTCGCCGGTGCTGTCGGTCAATCACGATGAAGCGACTAAAAAGCTCGGCACGGTCGGGCCGGCATTGACGCGCTTTGAATTGCAGCTGCGCGATGAGAGCGGCAATATATTAGAGAAGACTTTTGACAACGAGGGCGTATTATGGACGCGCGGACCGTCAGTCACGGCAGGTTATTATCATGCGCCGGAGATTAATAAAGAGCGCTTTGATAACGGCTGGTTTAATACAGGCGACTACGTGAAGATAGACAGCGACGGCTATATTAAAATTCTTGACAGAGTTACAGATATTATTATAGTCGGCGGCTTCAATGTGTATCCGCAGGAAGTCGAGGCGACGCTGGCTGAACATCCGGCGGTGCAGACGTCAGTCGTGATAGGCACGCCCAACAGCATGAGCGGCGAAGTTCCCAAGGCATTTATTATTAAAAATAAAGATGCTGAAGTCAGCGAGAGCGAGTTAATAAAATTCTGCAAGGAGCGCTTGTCGCATTATAAAGTTCCGCGGGCGGTCGAGTTCGTCGAGAGCTTGCCGCTGTCCAGCA
>JAFUXM010000140.1 GCA_017470785.1 Synergistaceae bacterium | reverse complement strand
CCTCCTAACGTTCCGATACGCAGACCGTAACATGGGACGTACGGTGTACATACGGATGGGCGCGTCCCATAGACACAGGACGGAAACGCTTCATCATCGGTCCCTGATCAGCGAAAGCAGTCTGGACATATAATTTATCCATGTCCATTCCAAAATTATGCTCCGCGTTTGCCACTGCGCTCTGCAATACTTCATACACTATTCTGGCGGCCTTCTGAGGGCTGAACTTTAATATAGTCATAGCCTCTTCAGCGCCTTTGCCGCGTATCAAAGCCAGTACCTGCCGTACTTTAAACGGTGAAATTCTGGCCTGGCGAACCATCGCCCGCGCGGCAAATTTCTTCTCATCTGCCATGGTAACTTACGCCGCCTCCTTATTTGCCCTTAGTCGCCTTTTCCTGACCAGCATGATGTCCGAATTTTCTGGTCGGGGCGAACTCGCCTAATTTATGCCCAATCATATTTTCACTTATATAAACAGGCAGGTGCATCCGTCCGTTGTGAACGGCGATCGTATGCCCAATCATCTGAGGCACGATCGTTGAGCGGCGGGACCATGTTTTGATGACTTTCTTATTTCCCGATACGTTCATATCTTCTATCTTTGCAAGAAGCCTCTGTTCAATAAAAGGCCCCTTTTTGGCAGAACGAGCCATCTTTTATAAAGTCCTCCTGTTATAGCTTTATAGCTTATTTATCATAGCGCCGACGGATAATCAATCTATCGGACGCCTTGCGCTTGCGGGTTCTATAGCCCTTAGCAGGCGTACCCCACGGCGACACCGGGTGCTTATTGCTCTTACTCTTGCCTTCGCCGCCGCCCATCGGGTGATCAACCGGGTTCATGACCATACCTCTTACAACCGGCCTGCGGCCCTTCCAGCGCGTCTTACCGGCCTTGCCAAGCGATATATTCTCATACTCTTCATTGCCTACCTGACCTACAGTGGCCATGCACTCGAGCAAAATTAATCTCAGCTCGCCGCTGGGCATTCTGATATACGCGTACTTACCCTCTTTGGCCATGACCTGCGCACTTGTACCGGCAGACCTGACAAGCTTCGCGCCGCAGCCCGGCTGCAGCTCTAAATTATGCACGACAGTTCCAACCGGAATATCCTTTAACTTTAATGCATTGCCCGGCGTTATGTCAGCTTCAGCTCCTGCTAAAATTACATCGCCGACTTTTAAGCCCTTCGGCAATATAATATAGCGCTTCTCGCCGTCCGCATAATTTACAAGCGCTATTCTGGCATTTCTATTCGGATCGTACTCGATCGTCGCGACCTTGCCCGGGATGCCGATCTTGTCGCGTCTAAAATCTATAATTCTATACTTGCGCCTGTGACCGCCGCCTATGTGTCTCATGGTCACGCGGCCAGTGTTATTGCGGCCGCCGTGCTTTCTTAACTCAGTTACAAGCGAACGCTCAGGCGTCTTAGCTGTAATATCCTCGCGCCCCTGAATTGTCATCTGACGGCGGCCAGGGGTATAGGGCTTAAATTGCTTAATAGACATTCTCTAAAATCCCCCTTTTATACCGACGCGCCCTCGAAAAATTCAATGCGCTGTCCTTCCGGCAGGGAAACTATCGCCTTTTTCCATGAGCGCGCATAGCCCCTGTTCATTCCCATACGCTTCGGCTTGCCTTTCACGTTCATAGTATTCACGCTAAGAGCCTTTACTTTAAATATTTCTTCAATAGCCTTGCGTATTTGAATTTTATTCGCGCTTCTATGCACTTCAAACGTATATTTATTCAGCTCCATTAGCGAGCTGCTCTTTTCTGTAATAATCGGGCGGATTATAATATCATGCGCCGTTAAATTCATCTTGAGTAAACCTCCTCGAGCCTTGCGACAACCTCCGGCGTAACTACCAGAGTCTTGGAGTTCAGGAGGTCATAAACGTTAATGCTTGCGACGTTAATGCACTTCGCCCCAGGAATATTGCGCACTGACCGCGCGATATTATCGCCGTCAGCATGATAAATAACCAGAACTTTTTCAGCATTAACGGCTTTAATAAACGCATTCATCGTCTTAGTCTTGGGCGCATCAAGCTGCATATTCTTAACTACTATCATGAGCTCGTCCCTGACCTTAGACGACAAAGCGCTGAGCATAGCAAGACGCCGCACTTTTTTATTTACTTTCTGGTGATAATCTCTCGGCTTCGGGCCATGAGCAACGCCGCCGTGAATCCAGATCGGCGAACGCGTGCTTCCCTGACGGGCGCGTCCTGTGTGCTTCTGCCTCCAAGGCTTCTTGCCGCCGCCGCTGACCTCGCCGCGCGTCTTAGCCTTGTGAGTACCCTGACGGCAATTCGCCAAATGCGCAACTACTACCTGATGCATAGCGCTCACATGAAGCGGCACGTCAAATATAGCCTCCGGCAGCTCCATTTCACCGGCTCTGTCGCCGTTAAATTCATAAACTTTAACAGTTGGCATAATCTTCAGCCTCCTTCCTTCTTATCCCTTTTTACGAAGAGTGAGCAGGCTGTCTTTTGAGCCGGGCACTGCGCCCTTCACAAGCAAAAGATTATTCTCAACGTCAACGGCCATTACCGTAAGATTTTTCACAGTCACTTTCTCGCTGCCCATGTGACCAGGCATTCTCTTGCCCGGGAACACGCGGCCGGGATACGAGATTGCGCCGCTCGAGCCGCCGTGTCTGTGCTCTACTGACGTACCGTGGCTGAACTGCTGGCCTCCGAAGTGATGTCTCTTCATAACACCGGCAAAGCCCTTACCTTTGCTAATACCCGTGACGTCGATCTTCTCTCCTGCCTCAAACAAATCCGCTTTAAGCTCCTGCCCGGCTTCGTAGCCTTCAACTTTGTCAAGTCTGAACTCACGAAGCACTTTCTTGGGCTCAAGCTTATTCTTGTCAAAAAATCCTTTGACGGGCTTGGACAGCTTCTGAGCTTTCACAGCTCCATAGCCGAGAAGAACGGCGGAATATCCGTTCTGTTCAGGGGTTCTGACGGCAGCGATTAAACAGGGCCCAGCCGCTATCACAGTGACGGCTACGGCCTGTCCCTCAGAATCATATATCTGAGTCATGCCTATCTTCTTCCCCAGTAACCCAATAGCCATTAAATAATTCCTCTCCTTAAAAATATTTAACTCACAAAGAGCTATTATAGCTTAAAACTTAAAATTTTTAAATATTTTAATTTAATAATTATAACTTATAACTTAATCTGGATGTCCACTCCTGACGATAAATTAAGCTGCATGAGCGCGTCCATCGTCTTCTGAGTGGGATCAATAATATCAATTAAACGCTTGTGCGTTCTCATTTCAAACTGCTCGCGTGCGTCCTTATCCTTATGCGGAGACTTTAAAATCGTGACTCTGTTAATCTCGGTCGGGAGAGGCACGGGGCCTGAAACTTTTGCGCCCGTGCTCTCAGCCGTGTCCGCGATCTGAGCCGCCGATGTATCAAGAATCCTGTGATCAAACGCCTTAAGCTTTATGCGGATTCTCCGTGCCACCTGACAGACCTCGATTCAAATTTTTAAATTTTATAAAATTTTTAAATTAATTAAATTATTCAATAATCTTCGTGACAACGCCTGCGCCGACGGTGTGGCCGCCCTCGCGGACTGCGAAACGAAGTCCCTCTTCCATTGCGATAGGCACAATAAGCTCGACCTCGAACGTCGCGTTGTCGCCCGGCATGACCATTTCAACGCCCTCGGCGAGCTTGATCGTTCCGGTAACGTCCGTCGTTCTGAAATAGAACTGCGGCTTGTAATTCGAGAAGAACGGCGTATGGCGGCCGCCCTCTTCCTTCTTTAATACGTAAACTTCGCCCTTGAACTTCGTATGCGGCTTGACAGTGCCCGGCTTTGCCAATACCTGACCGCGCTGCACCTGATCCTTGTCAACGCCTCTGAGCAATACGCCGACGTTGTCTCCGGCCTCTGCGTCGTCCAAAATCTTTCTGAACATTTCAAGCGACGTAGCAACCGTCTTGCGGGTGTCTCTGGTCATTCCAAGAATCTCGACCTCTTCGCCGGCCTTGATAATTCCGCGCTCAACTCTGCCCGTAACGACAGTGCCGCGGCCCGTGATCGTGAACACGTCCTCGATCGGCATTAAGAACGGCTTATCGATATCGCGCACCGGCTCAGGAATATAATTATCGCAGGCGTCCATTAAGTCCCAAATCGGCTTGCTGATCGGGTCTTCGCGCGTGCCGTTGCCCTTCTCCAACACTTCAAGAGCCGAACCCCTGATAATCGGGATGTCATCGCCCGGGAACTCGTACTTGTTAAGAAGCTCGCGGACTTCCATCTCGACTAAGTCTAATAACTCAGGATCATCGACCTGGTCGGTCTTGTTCATGAATACAACAAGCGCAGGCACGTTGACCTGACGGGCAAGCAGCACGTGCTCACGGGTCTGGGGCATCGGGCCGTCGGCTGCGCTGACGACTAATATTGCGCCGTCCATCTGCGCTGCGCCGGT
>JAFUXM010000139.1 GCA_017470785.1 Synergistaceae bacterium | reverse complement strand
TTATTGTTTAGTTTAAAGAAGGTGTTGTTATGAAATTATTTGGACTTAATAATCTTGAGTATTTTAAATCGCAGCTCGACGCGAGTTCACGCGAGGTTTTACCTCAGGCTGTTAAAAGCATAGTAGAAGTTAAGAAGCGCGGCGGCAAGATTACGGTTGTGACCGGCTCAGGGCCTAATATACACGAGGGCGTGACGACTTTAATTGCCGAGCTTATACGCGTTGGAATTATCGACGGCGTGACGACCAGCTCAGCCGTTATCTCTCACGAGATGGGCGGCGCACTTGACAGAGTTTACAGAGTGAACGCAGCCGAGCTTGGTATGAATATGGATCAAATGCCGCGCGGCGATCTATACGAGTTCACGGATTTAAGCAGCGAGTATTTAGATAATTTAAGACGTGAGATGCCGTTGGACGAGGATTTATTAGCACGGGGCAAGAAATTAAAAGTCCACAGCAATATAATCAAGGCCGCAGGCAACATGGCCTATCCAATGGGCTTGCGCGGCGAACGCATTGCGCTTGAGATTTTAAATTTAGCGAAAATTTACGGCCTGCCGTTTGAGCAGGTTGCTGGCTGGGGCTGCGATGAGCATACGATGCTCGGCGCGGCTGCGATTAAAAATATTCCGGTCTTAGTGACTATACCGCAGTTGGTAGGCGGCGGCGCAGTCGGCATGTCGATAGGCGACAGCATAAGCGTATCTAATAGATCTATGCGTATCTCAAGAATGCTTGCACAGAGCGATATTATCATCGAGTCCGCTGTTGCATTAACGCAAGAAATTCACGACGGCCCGTTCGAGTGCTACACCGGCCACGGTATCTGGGCTGCCCACTCCGGCCAGAGCGTATATAATTTAAAGTCCAAAAAATTAATTCGCATTGACTTAGACGAAAATTTAAGAAAGTGCGTCGAATTAAATAATTTAGTTCAGGAAGCGATAGATAAGGGTCTGCCGAAGACTAAGGCGGCGAAAATTCCGTTCAGGATGGAGATGTCGGCGTTCGCTCGTCACGAGGGCAGTATGCCTATCATAGGCGACATCGGCAAAGTCTGGCCGCTCTTAGCCTACGAGGCCGCTAAAGAACTTGATATAAAGCTTGACTTTCTTTCAAGCTCGCAGGACACACAAGAAGGTCAGGCCATGCGCGATTGGATCGTCGAGGCCGTCAAGCCGTTGGATTTAAATAAAATGCGTGACCGCGCAAGAAATTTTAAAATTTAAAATTTAAATATAACGCCGCCGGGATTTTTAAACGGCGGCTATTTTACTATATAAATTCGCAGCTTGCCTTGCTATGACTTCAGGCGTGCAGTTATGATTTATAAATTGCAGCGCGTTATGCGCTAATTTATTGCGCTGCTCTGAATTTAAATTAAGCATATTAAGCATTTTAGCGCTAAAGTCCTGAATATCATTATTTTTTGCGATTAAGCCGGTTAAATTAGGCTTGATGATCTCGGCGAACGGTGCGATGTCAGATGCAATGACCGGCAGCCCTGATGCAATGCCTTCCAGCAGCGCAATGCTAAATCCTTCAGCCCGCGACGGCATGACTAATACATCAGCTGCCCACAGCCACTCGCGCACATCGCTTAAAAAATCTTCAGGCATTAAAACTTTATTTAATATATTTAAGTCTCTTGCTAAATTCACATACTCGCGGCGGCGGCCTTTCTCTTCGGCCTCACCGCCTATCAGCATTAACTTTAAATTATTAAATTTTTTGCAGACCTCAGCAAACGCCTTAATTAACACATCAAATCCTTTTCTGTGAATATATATTCCCATTCCGGCAAATATAATTTCATGTTCTTGAATATTTAATTTTGCCCTTGCAGCTTTATATTTACTCTCATCGCGCGAATAGAAATCTACATTAACAGGATTATATATCACGCTTATTTTATCAGCGTCAAGGCCTTCATGCTGCGCCATATAGTCCTTAAGCCAGCCGGCGCAGGCAATAAAATAATCTAAATTTTTATAATATTTTGCTTTAGCCGGCTTATCGAAAGTTGCAATTACAGGAATGTTTAAAAATCTGCGCCACGCGCCTGCAATATTAGCCGCCGACGATAAGCGAGTATGAATTATATCAGGCTTAACTTGATTTATAATTTTTAAAAATTTTGGAGATAATAAAGGCATTGAAGCTATAAGCGGCCTGAACGTCACGCAGTCAATATGATTATTGCCTGCAAGCTGCTCAAGGCCGCCGCCTGCTCTGCACATCAAAATATTTTTTAAATTTAATTTCTCAAGTTCTTTAATGTGCGCAATATAGGCTTTCTGCCACGAAATACTTTCAGCGTCAACATAGTGCAATATTTTCATCATGATAAAAATTATACCAGACTTTTTTAAACACTTTATTTACATAGTTTTATTGATAGCTTAAAAAATTAAAAGCATGTAAAATATAATTAAATTTAATTTTAGGAGCTTGAGAACATGAACATAGAGCCGAAACTTCAGGCTATTGAACAGGAATTTTTAGAAATCGAGGCGAAGATGGGCGAGGCCGCGTCGAATCCTAAAGAACTTGCGAATTTAGGCAAGAAGCGGGCGCAGCTTGAGCCGGTCGTAATAAAATATCAGGAATATAAAAAGGCCTTGAAAAATATCGAAGAGGCTCGGGAATTAATCAAAAGCGGCGACGCTGAGATGGAAGCGTTAGCGCGTGAGGAGATAGCGGCGCTTGAGCCTGAAATCGAGAATTTTAATAGAGACTTGACTATTTTGTTATTGCCGGTTGACCCCAATGATGAGAAGAGCGTAATAGTTGAAATTCGAGCCGGCACTGGCGGCGACGAAGCGACGTTATTTGCGGCTGATTTATTCAGAATGTACACGAGATTTTGCGAGCGGCAGCGCTGGAAGATTGAGATAATCGACTCGAGCACTAATACGGCTGGAATAGGCGGCTATAAAGAAGTGATATTTAGAATAGATTCTAACGGCGCATACAGCAAGATGAAGTATGAGAGCGGCGTGCATCGGGTGCAGCGAGTGCCTGTGACTGAAGCGAGCGGCCGCATTCACACGTCAGCTGCGACCGTAGCAGTGATGCCCGAGGTCGATGATGTAGAAGTCGAGATTAAGCAAGAGGATTTAAAGATAGACACGTACAGGTCAAGCGGCGCAGGCGGCCAGCACGTCAACATGACTGACTCAGCCGTTAGAATAACGCACTTGCCGACTGGAATAGTCGTGACTTGTCAGGACGAACGGTCACAGATTAAGAATAAAGCCCGCGCCATGTCGTATTTAAAGGCAAAATTATATGATTTGGAGCAGCAGAAGCAAAACTCAGAGCAGGCGTCAGAAAGGCGCGGCATGATTGGCAGCGGCGACAGGTCAGAGCGTGTACGCACGTATAATTTCCCGCAGAATAGAATTACGGATCATAGAATAAATTTAACGCTTTATAAGCTCGACGCGTATCTTGACGGCGATTTATACGAGATGATTGACGCGATGATATTAGCCGAGCAGACCCAGAAATTACAGGATTTGAATTTAGATGTGTGATAATTTAAGCAATATAAATAAGTTATTGCCGGACTTTAACGTAATTTATTTTGACGAGATAGATTCGACTAATAATTACGCAAAGAATTTAATACGCAGTAATGATTTATTGCCTGATAATACTGTAATTATCGCTGATTGTCAGACGGCAGGCCGAGGCCGCACCGGCCATAAATTCGTGTCGCCGCATGACACCGGAATTTATTTAACGTTAATATTAAATTTAAATTTAAATAAAAATTTTCAGCTTGTTACGATAGCCGCCGCTGCAGCTGTATGTATTGCACTTGAAAAGTTTATAGATTTAAATAAAAAATTGCCGTTAATAAAATGGGTAAATGACATTTTTATATGTAATAAGTTAAATAAAAGTTCTAAGAAAGTCTGCGGAATATTAGCTGAGGCGGTGACAGGCAAAGATAACAAGCTTAATAAAATTATAGCCGGCATAGGCATTAATATTTGGCCGCATAAATTTGCAGCCGAGTTATCGCAGGCCGGCAGCGTGTTTGATGATTTTAATGATAACGTCACGCGTGCTGAGATTGCCGCTGAGATAGTTAAAAATCTTGCAGATTTTGCGTTAAAGCTTGATGATTATAAAATCATAGAAAATTATAGAAATAGGATGATATTTAATACGCCGTTTCACAGTGGCGATATTTCGTATTTGTGTGATAATAAAAAGTGTTGCGGCCATGTGATAGACATAGCGCAGGACGGCGGCCTGATAGTTAGTGATAAGAATGTTAATAATAATTTAATCACGCTGCATTCCGGCGAAGTCTTTGAGATACGTGAATTAAATTAATTTAAAAATATTAAAAAGGAAGTTTTAAATCATGAGCAATTTGAAAGAGTTTAGCGTTAGAAATTTAGTGTTGTGTGCGTTATTTGCGGCGTTAATTGCCGTCGGAGCGTTTATTAAAATTCCCACACCGTGGGTAGTGCTGACTTTGCAGACGTTATTTGTAGTGCTTGCTGGATTAATCTTAGGCAGTAAGCTTGGCGCGATTGCAGCGTTGATATATGTCTTGACGGGCTTATCGGGCTTGCCGGTGTTCACGCAGGGCGGCGGCTTAGGCTATGTGCTGATGCCGACGTTTGGATATTTAGTGAGCTTTATTGCCGGTGCGTGGCTTGCCGGATACTTAGCTGAGAACTTGCCGCCGAAAATTTTGAGCTGGTTCTTGGCCGGATTTGCTGCGATAATTTTAATTTACGCAATAGGCATTCCGTATTTTTATTTAATTTCGCGCTTTTATTTAGGCAAGATATTCGCAGCAAAGGCTTTATTATGGGGCTTTATTATTATGCCGCTGCCCGGCGATTTAATCTCGTGCTTTGCTGCAGCGTTAATAGCTTCCCGCATAAAAGCATTTATGCCCAACGATTTCACTTGGAGACGTGCTGAGTAAATATAAAAATTTATGAAAAATTTTAAAGCTATACTGCGCTGGGGCATCTCGATTATATGCTTAGTTTACGCATTTTACGGTGTGCCGTTAAAAGATTTATTAAGCGCGATGAAAAATTTGCCGTTATTGCCAATGCTATTGACTGTTGCAGCAGGCTTTATTGCATACGCAATTTTAGGCTTAAGATTAAAATTTATGAACGAGCCGAGCTTGAAATTTAAGTCGGCTTTTTATGCGTCGCTGGTCGGCTTGGCGTTAAATAGCATCCTGCACAAAAGCATTTATTTAGAGACGCGCGGAGTAATTAAAAATTATGAATAAATTTAAAGCTATACTGCGCTGGGGCATCTCGATTATATGCTTAGTTTACGCATTTTACGGTGTGCCGTTAAAAGATTTATTAAGCGCGGTGAAAAATTTGCCGTTATTGCCAATGCTCTTGACTGTCGCAGCAGGCTTTATGGCTTACGCAATTTTAGGCTTAAGATTAAAATTTATGAACGAGCCGAGCTTGAAATTTAAGTCGGCTTTCTATGCGTCGCTGGTCGGCCTTGCGTTAAATAACGTATTGCCGGCCAAAGCCGGTGAGATAGCCAAGGCCGTTTGGATCAAGAACGAAAATAATTTAAGCTTTGATGCTGCGCTGGGCTTAGTCTTTATGGAGCGATTTTTTGATGTGAATATTTTAGCTTTATTAAGCCTATGGTTCATGTTTAAAATCGGCATGAGCAGCGCAGCAAATATTTTAATAATTTGCTTAATTTTAGGCTGGGCAATTTTAATTATATTCCGTAATAAGCCTGAATATTTAAATATTTATAACAAGCTGCATCTGCCTTTAAAGCTCGCTGATTTTTTAACTCGGTTCACGAAGTCTTTAATAGCGCAGCTT
The DNA here is from genome assembly GCA_017470785.1 of Synergistaceae bacterium. GTDB lineage: Bacteria > Synergistota > Synergistia > Synergistales > Aminobacteriaceae > JAFUXM01. The sequence goes on along the minus strand of JAFUXM010000139.1, from coordinate 5,273 downwards.
TATATAAGGCGTTTAGTTTGGATGATTGTTAGTACGTTTTTATTATGGAGCTTTTATTATTTGCAGATGGCGATAGCGTTGGATTTAGCGGCTAAATTAAATTTAGGCTTTGCCGGCACGCTTGGAGTATTTGCGTTAAGCAGCTTAGGAATGCTGCTGCCGTCATCGCCCGGCGCGATAGGCGTATACGAGGCTGTTGCTGTCACTGCACTCACTGCCTATAACGTCCCAAGAGATCAAGCGCTTGCGATAACTTTATTTGTTCATATGGCGCAGTTCATACCCGTTACGGTCGTCGGCGGCTTAATATTTCTTGCGTTTCCTGATGCGAGCAAAGATAATAAAATTTAATTTAATTTTATTTAAGGATGAGATTGTATTATTAAGATGAAGAATTTAATTTTAGTTTTAAGCGTGCTGTTATGTTTAGTAAGTGTTGCTGCTGCCCAAGCAGCTGAGCGCGGCGGAATTAATATAACTTTAAGCATGGGCAAAAAAATATTTCAGGCCAAGCTTGATGATAATGCGGCTGCAAGGGCATTTATTAAACTTTTGCCAGTCACGTTGGACATGAGCGAGCTGAACGGCAATGAATATTATAAATATCTTGATAATTCGCTGCCTGTTAAAAGTTCGAAAACCAGCGCAATTAACGCCGGTGATATAAAGCTCTACGGCTCAGACTGCGTTGTGATATTCTATAAATCTTTTACAACAAGCTATAGCTATACGCCTTTAGGCAAAATTATTAATGTTAATGGGCTTGAAGATGCGCTTAAATCATGCGGCGGCAAAGTGACGCTGTCGCTTGATAAAAATTAAAAATGAAAACAGGGGGTAATAAATCATGCTTGACGATGCCTATTATAGAAAGGCCGATGAGATATTAGCAAAGTATCCTCGTGAAGAACGGTCGCTTATCCCGATTATTCATGAGATACAAGAGACTTATAATTATCTGCCGAGAGATCTGCTGCCGTATGTAGCAAGCAAGATAGGGATTACAGAGACGAAGGCTTATAGCGTGGCGAGTTTTTACGAGAACTTTTCGTTTGAGCCCAAGGGGAAATTTATTATACGCGTGTGCGACGGCACGGCCTGCCATGTCAGACATTCAGTGCCGGTGCTTGACCGGCTGCATACGGAGCTTGGCCTGTCAGATAAGAAACATACGACTGACGATATGCTTTTCACTGTCGAGACTGTGTCGTGTCTTGGAGCGTGCGGCCTTGCTCCGGCAATGATGGTCAATGACGAAGTCCATCCGGCAATGACTCCTGATAAGGCCTCAGCGCTGATTAAAGAGTTAAGAGAGGTAGCGAAGTCATGAATAGAATAAATAATTATGATGAATTAAAAGAATTTTATAAAGAATTTAGCGAGAAGCTGCATGATAAAAATAAACAGAGAATTTTAATCTGCGCAGGCACGGGCTGTCAAGCCGGCGGCTCTGCAAAAATTGCCGATAGATTTAGAGAGCTTGCAGGCACTAGCAGCGATATTTCTGTCGAGTACGGTGCTGAAGCGGCAGGCCATCCGGTTGGAGTCCGCAAGACCGGCTGCCACGGTTTTTGTGAAATGGGACCGTTAGTCAGAATTGAACCGCAGGGAATTTTATATACGAAAGTCAAGCCCGAGGACTGCGATGAGATTTTTGAGAAGACTATAAAGAACGGCGAGATAATTCACAGGCTGTTATATAAAATGGATGACTGCGAGTATGTGAAGCAGGAAGAGATACCGTTTTATGCCGGCCAGACGCGGATAGTGCTTAAGAACTGCGGCCATATCGACGCTGAACATATCGAAGAGGCAATAGCGAGCGGAACGTATATGGCTCTTGCGAAATCGCTTTTTGAAATCTCACCTGATGAAGTTATTAAAATAATTTATGATGCGAACTTGCGGGGCAGAGGCGGCGGCGGTTTCCCTGCAGGCAGGAAATGGCAGCAGGTAGCGCGTCAGCCTGAAAAAATACGCTATGTAGTCTGCAACGGCGACGAGGGCGACCCCGGCGCGTTCATGGATCGGTCTATCATGGAAGGCGATCCGCATAAAATGATAGAAGGCATGATTATTGCAGCCTATGCAGTCGGCGCTCAAGAGGGATATATTTATGTCAGAGCCGAGTATCCGTTAGCGGTTAGGCGTTTAGCAAATGCAATTGAGCAAGCAACTGAAGCCGGATTATTAGGTGAAAATATTTTAGGTTCGGGCTTTAGTTTTAATCTGCATATTAATAGAGGTGCTGGTGCTTTCGTGTGCGGTGAGGGCAGCGCACTCACTGCGTCGATAGAGGGCAAGCGCGGTATGCCGAGGGTAAAGCCGCCCCGCACTGTCGAGCAAGGACTTTTCGAGAAGCCGACTGTGTTAAATAATGTAGAGACTTTTGCTAACGTGCCGATGATTATATTAAACGGCGCCGAATGGTATCGCAGCATAGGCACGCAGGACAGCCCGGGGACTAAGGCGTTTGCTTTAACCGGTGCGGTGCGCAACACCGGACTTATTGAAGTGCCGTTTGGAATAACGCCGCGTGAGATAATTTTTAAAATAGGCGGCGGGTTGAGAGGCGGCGCAAAATTTAAGGCCGTGCAGATCGGCGGGCCGTCAGGCGGCTGCCTCACTGAGAAAGAACTTGACGAGCCGCTCGATTTCGACAGCGTAAAAAAATTGGGCGTAATAGTCGGCTCGGGCGGCTTAGTCGTAATGGACGAGAATACTTGCATGGTCGAAGTCGCGAGGTTCTTTATGGAATTTACGCACAGAGAGTCCTGCGGCAAATGCGTGCCTTGCCGCGAAGGCACGTTAAGAATGTTAGAAATTCTTGAAAAGATAACGGCTGGTAACGGCGAGATGGAGGACTTGCAGAGATTAAGAGAGCTTTCGGAGCTGATAATTAACACGGCGCTGTGCGGCCTCGGCAAGAGCGCCCCGCTGCCTGTCGTCAGCACTCTTAATGCGTTTCCGGATGAATATATCGAGCATATTAAAGAAAAGCATTGTCCGGCAGGCATATGTCAGAAGCTTAAGAAATATATTATAGAAGAAGATAAATGCAAGGGCTGCTCGAAGTGCGCCAGAAACTGTCCGGTACAGGCTATTACCGGCGAGATAAAGTCGCCTTATTTTATTCATCAGGAAAAGTGCATAAAGTGCGGCGCGTGCATCTCGAATTGCCCGTTCAAGGCAATAAAAGTTGCGTGATGTATTAAGGGGGATATAATATGGGATTTATGAATATAGACGGCATGACAGTAGAATTTACTGACGAGCCGAATATTTTGTCGGTTATACGCAATGCGAATATTGACCTGCCGACGCTGTGTTATCACTCGGAGCTTTCGGTTTACGGCGCTTGCAGGCTCTGCACAGTTGAGGACGATAAAGGCCGCATGTTTGCGTCATGCTCTGAGAGGCCGCGCGACGGCTTGAGCATACGTACGCACACGCCGCGCCTTATAAAATATAGACAGATGATTTTGCAGCTTTTATTAGCTGCCCATGACAAAGACTGCACGACCTGCATACGCAGCGGCGAATGTGATTTGCAGTCGCTGGCTCACAGGATGGGCGTCGGCACGTCGCCGTATAAAAATAGACATACTGACTATGAAATAGATATGAGTTCGCCATCGATAGTTAGAAATCCAAATAAATGTATTTTATGCGGAGACTGCGTGCGCGTGTGCGATGACATTCAGGGCGTGAACGCGATTGACTTTACACGCCGCGGAACTAAGGCAATGGTCATGCCTGCGTTTAATAAGCCGATCGGCGAGACGGACTGCGTGAACTGCGGCCAGTGCCGCGTAGTCTGTCCGACCGGCGCAATAAGCATTAATACGAATATACGCGTCGTATGGGAAGCGCTTTCAGATCCGAACACTCTGGTCTTTGCTCAGGTAGCTCCGGCAGTGCGGGTTGCAGTCGGCGATGCTTTCGGTATGGCTAAGGGCGAGAACACAATGGGCAAACTTGTCGGCGCACTGCATAGGCTCGGCTTTGATGATGTCTTTGATACGACCTACGGCGCAGACTTGACCGTCATGGAAGAGAGCAAAGAATTTTTAGAGCATATAGAGAACGGCGGCCCGTTCCCGTTATTCACTTCATGCTGCCCTGCATGGGTCAGCTTCTGTGAGAAGCGCTGGCCGGAATTTGTGCCTAATTTATCGTCAAGTTACTCGCCGCTCCAGATGCTTGCGTCTGTAGCTCAGGAATATTACAGCGATCCGCAGAAGAACGGCGGCAAGAAAATTTTATCTGTCGGGATAATGCCCTGCACTGCCAAAAAGGCCGAGATACTGCGCGATGATACTAAGCGCGGCGGCAAGCCCAACGTAGATTATATTCTCACAACTGAAGAAGTCATAACGATGATTAAACGCGCAGGCATAAGATTTGAAAATATTGACGTAGAGTCGACTGATATGCCGTTCGGAATTGGCTCGGGCGCCGGCGTAATCTTTGGAAATTCAGGCGGCGTAATGGAAGCTGTGTTAAGACGGCTCGGCAGCTCAGGCGACACAATGCACAGTATGCTGCATAATCTCGCTGATAAAGACGGCCGCGCGGCCATGAATCAAATTAAGGACATCGGCGTAAGAGGCTCTGAAGCACTGCGCGAATTTAATTTTAATTATAAAGGCAAAGAAATTAAGTGCGCTGTCGTGAGCGGCCTAGCCGAGGCAAATAGACTTTTAGAGCGTATAAAATCAGGCGAAGCAGAATATCACTTTGTAGAAGTTATGGCTTGCCGCCGAGGCTGCATCATGGGCGGCGGCCAGCCCACTCACGCCGGCCAGCGCACCAAGACAGCCAGAACTAAAGGTCTTTATGACACTGACGTATCGACGCAGATTAAGCGCTCTAACGAGAACCCGTTAATAATTTCTATTTACGAAAATTTAATTTGCGGCAGAGAACACGAATTATTGCATAGATTTTAATTTAATTTAATTTTTTAAAATAATATTGCCCCCGTTTATTTAACTTATTTAAATAACGGGGGCAATAATTTTATAAAAATTTTTAAATTTTAAAATTTAAAATATTCTACCAGAGTTCCCAGTGAGCTTGGTCAGTGTGCAACAAGTGATGAGATCTCTCGCTTAACGGCGCGCCTAAGTAATCTTTATAGCACTGGGTGATAGACGGGTTCTCATGCGAAAATCTTATGTCAGATTTTTTATCGATGTCCCATAAGATCATGCCGCGTTATTTGCCGTCGTGAATGGGCTGGCCGTCATCTCGACTCAGATTAAACGCTA
>JAFUXM010000138.1 GCA_017470785.1 Synergistaceae bacterium | reverse complement strand
TTCAACTTCATCGCTATTACCCCTTAAATAAATTTTAGCTTCGGCAAAAATTTAAATTAAATTTTATTTTTGCAGTATCATTTTAGCATGTTTTAAATTTGCAAAGATTTTCGCGGCATTAAATATATAAATATAACTTGAAAGGAGTTTTTAAATTTGCTTACTGCTCAGAGAACTAAAATTATTTCAACTGATGATAAATCTTACTCTATAAATCTTCCCAAAGCTTTTAATTTTAATCTCGACGAAGAAGTTTATATAAATAAAATCGGTGATGTTGTCATGATGACTCCGACCTCACGCCTTGCAGATACCCTTGAACGCGGGGCGAAAATTTTGGCCGAGTTCGCGCCTGACTTCATGAGCGGAGACTTGCCCGAGAGCATCGAGGTTATACTCTCGTGACTAACAACACTCGGGAATTTTCAAGAGTTGAAAATTTAAAAATCGAGGACTGGAAATAAAATTTTTTCACGCAAGACTTAAAAAATAATTTTATAAAATAATTGCGTGAGCAAAATTTAAATTTTATTTTTGCAGCTGAAAAAAATTTAAAATTATAGCTCGAAAAGTTTTATGAAGAGATTAATAAATTTATTTTTCGATGCGAATATTATTGCAGGCGTTTAAATTAAAAAAATTCTTGACATTTGAGCTTGTCATTTGCTATGATACTACATACTTTTGTGACAAGATTTATTTTGAGTAGGAGGAGATTCTGTGCCAACAATTAATCAGCTTGTCCGTTTCGGACGGGAGGAGAAGAAGAGTAAGAGCAATTCGCCGGCATTGCAGGCGAATCCTGCCCGTCGCGGCGTATGCACCCGCGTTTATACAATAACTCCCAAGAAGCCTAACTCGGCTTTGCGTAAGGTCGCCCGTGTGCGTTTGACTAACGGCATCGAAGTGACGTCTTATATTCCCGGTATCGGCCATAATTTGCAGGAACACTCGGTCGTTTTAGTAAGAGGCGGCCGCGTTAAGGACCTGCCCGGCGTCAGATATCATATTATAAGAGGCACGTTGGACTGCGGCGGAGTAGAGAACCGCAAGCGCAGCCGTTCAAAGTACGGCGCCCGCAGACCTAAGGTGTAAGCGAGTTAAATTTTTATTTAAATTTTAAAGGGAGGAAAAATCATGCCGCGTAAAGGGCATATTAAGAAACGCGAGACGCCGCCCGATTTCAGATTTGGTGACGTCGCAGCAGCACGCTTTATCAGCAGCTTAATGAAGGCGGGCAAGCGCAGCGTAGCGGAGAGAATATTTTATAAGGCTCTTGATACAGCAGCCGAGAAGCTTAATACAGAGCCGTTTGAAGTGTTTCAAAAGGCAATGAGCAACGTCGCGCCGCAGATCGAAGTGCGGCCAAGACGTGTGGGCGGTGCAACGTATCAGGTGCCGGTTGAGGTGAAGCCCGAAAGAGGCGTGCAGCTTTCTATTCGCTGGATCGTCTCATTCGCAAGGGCTAAAAAGGGAATGCCGATGTGGCAGCGTTTAATGCACGAGCTTATGGACGCGTATAATAATACTGGCAGTTCGATGAAGAGGCGCGAGGACACGCACAGAATGGCAGAGGCGAACAGAGCATTTGCTCATTATCGCTGGTAAAAGCGTCGCAGACGTTAGATTTTAATTTTTAGATTTTTAGGCGGTGCAGTTTTTGTTAGATATTGCAAAACTTAGAAACATAGGTATCGCGGCTCACATAGACGCCGGCAAGACGACGACGAGCGAGCGCATACTTTACTATACCGGAAGTAATTACAAAGTGGGCGAGGTTCACGAGGGTACTGCAACCATGGACTGGATGGAGCAGGAACGTGAGCGCGGCATCACTATTACTTCTGCAGCTACGACATGTGTCTGGAAAGGTCATACTATAAACTTAATTGATACGCCCGGACACGTGGACTTTACAGTTGAAGTTGAAAGATCAATGCGCGTTCTCGACGGCGCTGTATCAGTGTTTTGCGCAGTCGGAGGCGTAGAGCCCCAGTCAGAGACAGTGTGGCGTCAGGCCGATAAATATCATGTGCCCAGAATTGCATTTGTAAACAAAATGGACAGAATAGGCGCAGATTTTAGTGCGGTCGTCGCAGCCATGCACGAGAGGCTCGGCGCAAATGCGATCCCGCTCCAGCTGCCAATAGGCGCTGAAGATGATTTCGAGGGCGTAGTTGATTTAATTGAACAAAAGGCAATTTATTTCAGCGGAGTTTTAGGCCAAGCACCGAGAGAGGCCGTTATACCGGCTGAACTGGCTATGCCTGCCAAGGCCGGCCGCGATGCTATAATTGAAGCGTTGTCGGACTTTGACGATGATATTATGACGCTGTATCTCGAGGGCCAAGAGATAAGCTCGGAGCTTATTAAAAAGGCTCTGAGAGAGGCTACTATAAAGTTAAAGGCAGTGCCTGTGTTATGCGGATCGGCGTTTAAAAATAAGTGCATTGAGCCGCTGTTAGACGCAGTAGTTGAATATCTGCCGAGTCCGATAGACTTGCCGCCGATTGAGGGGACTGCGCCGGACGATCCTGAAGCTGTAGTTGAGCGTCACAGCAGCCCTGATGAGCCGTTTACGGCACTGGCGTTTAAAGTCGCAGTTGACCCGTTCTTAGGAAAATTATTTTTCTTGAGGGTTTACTCAGGCAAGCTTGAGAAGGGCAGCACTGTTTATAATCCTAAGACGCGGCAGCGTGAGCGCATAAGCAGAATTATGCGTATGCATTCTAACAAGCGCGAGGATATAGACAGCGTAGAGGCCGGAATGATAGTTGCAGTGCCTAGCCTTAAGAACACTAAGACCGGCGACACGTTATGTGACGAGAGCAAGCCGATAGTGCTTGAAAGCTTGGAGTTCCCCGAGCCGGTTATCTCGCTTGCTGTAGAGCCTGCAACTCAGGCTGATAAAATTAAATTAAGCAAGGGGCTTGCTGCTTTAGCTGACGAAGACCCGACGTTTGTAGTCAAGACTGACGAAGAGAGCGGCCAGACCGTTATATCAGGAATGGGCGAGCTGCATCTTGAGATTATAGTTGACAGATTAAAGCGCGAGTTCGGCGTGGATGTCAAGGTCGGCAATCCGCAGGTGTCTTACCGTGAGGCGATTAAGACCAGCGCAAGAGCTGAGGGCAAATATATTAGGCAGTCAGGCGGCCGCGGCCAGTACGGCCATGTCGTATTTGAGATCGAGCCGCTTGAAGAAGGCAAAGGCTTTGAATTTGAAGATAAAATTGTCGGCGGCGTCGTGCCTAAAGAATATGTCTCAGCTGTTGAGAAAGGACTTGAAGAGGCAATTCAGAGCGGCATACTCGGCGGCTATCCGGTTATCGGCGTGAAAGTTGCTTTAGTTGACGGCAGCTATCACGAAGTTGACAGCTCGGAGATGGCGTTTAAGATTGCTGCGTCCATGGGCTTTAAAGAGGCAATGAGAAAGGCAAAGCCGGTATTAATGGAGCCTGTTATGTCGGTCGAGGTCGTAACGCCGGAGGAGTATGTCGGCGATGTTATAGGCGACTTGTCGTCAAGACGCGGCCGCATCGAGGGTATGGACATGCGGGCTAATGCGCGTATAATAAGGGCGTATGTGCCGCTTGTCGGAATGTTCGGCTATGCTACTGACTTGAGAAGCAAGACATCGGGCCGTGCAAATTATTCGATGCAGTTTGATCACTACGAGCAGACACCGGCGGAAGTAACGGAAAAAGTGCTGCAGGGAAGACCTGCGAGCAATTAAATTTAAATAAATAAAATATTTGGGAGGAATTAAAAATGGCTAAGGAGAAATTCCAGCGTAACAAAACGCATTTAAACATTGGAACGATCGGTCTTATCGACCACGGCAAGACGACGCTTACGGCAGCGATTACTAAGTGCCTTGCTACGAACAACTATGCAGAGTTCACGGCTTATGACATGATCGATAAGGAGCCTGAGGAGCGCGAGCGCGGCATCACGATTAATATTGCACACGTCGAATACGAGACGGACAAGAGACA
>JAFUXM010000137.1 GCA_017470785.1 Synergistaceae bacterium | reverse complement strand
GTTTGGTTGAAGTGCAGTTGGTGAGCGACGCGGCGGCAGTTCCTGCGCCTGATATGCTGTTGGTCGGACCTTTAAGCTCGAGTTACGCGGATGTGTTGCATGTAGTGAGCGAAGGCGAATTAAAGCGCGGAACTGTGCTGATGAGCATGGCAGGCAGCGACGATTTCACACTTTGCACTCAGTCAGGATTGACAGCAGCGCAGGCGTACGCAATTCTGGCTGAAGATATTACTATAGGCGCTGGCGAGTACGCGGACGTTGCGTGCTACATCGCCGGCGAGTTTAACAGTGAGTTAGTGATATTTCCGTGGGAAGACGAGAGCGCAGATCATGACGAAGTTGCGGAAAGTGCGCGGGGTGCACTTAGACGCAGCAGTATTTTGCTTAGAAAGGTAGTGAAGTAGCATGTCAGATTACTACGAGCCGAAGGTGTTGCGGGCTGCAATTAGGAAGGCTGAGCGCCCGAAATTATTTTTTAAATCACGCTTTTTTAGCAACGCGGTGACATTTCCGACTGAGACGGTGAGCTTCGAGTTTCAAGAGGCTTCACGCAGGCTTGCGCCGTATGTTAATCCGCATTTAGGGGCGCAGGCGATGAGCCGTGACGGCTATGAAGTCAGAGACTTCAGACCGCCGCTGGTTGCGCCGATGCGGCCTATAACTAACGACACTCTGGTGCAGAAGGCGTTAGGCGAATTGCCGTATAACTCGGGCGTTACGCCGGAAGAACGCGCGGCAAAGATCGCAGCCCAGGACATTATCGACTTGCAGGATGCGATTTTACGCCGCGAGGAATTTATGTGCGCGCGGGTAAAGCAGGACGGCAAGCTGATTATCAAGGGCGACGGCGTGAGCGCAGTTGTTGACTATGGTTTCACTAATATAATCACGCCTGATGCGGCAGACCGCTGGACTTCGAGCTATGACATTTTAGGGTATCTCGAGGCGCAGGCCGAGGAGCTGCAGAAAAATGGCGTAAACCCTGATATGCTGATACTCGGCTCAAGTGCTGCGAAAGCCTTGCGTGACAATAATAAGTTTATTAAGCTGCTCGATAATCGACGCGTTGAGTTAGGTGAGATCAGGCCGAGCCAGCTTGAGGACGGCGTGAATTATATAGGCCGCTTGGTTACATTCGGCGCGGCGTTCGATATTTACAGCTATGCTGAGTGGGTGCCGGATGACATGGACGAGGGGAAACTGAAGCCGATTATTGACCCCGAAACTGTGATTATGCAGAGTTCGAGAGAGCGCAATAGCATGTTATACGGCGCAGTGACTTTGAACGATGAGAGCGGCGAATTTCACACGTATATGGAAGAATTTGTGCCGAATACTTGGTTTACGCGCAACCCGCCGCAGAAGTTTATTAGCTTGAGCTCAAGGCCGCTGCCCATGCCTCATGACCTGAAGAGCTGGGTTGTGCTGAAGGGTGTTGTCACGGGTGGAGTGTAGCAGCTTCGCCGAGCGTTTAAGGGCAATTTATGCAGTTGACGCAGCGCGTGATTTAGGCTTTCATGCGGCGTTTGCAGATGACTTGGATGATTATAACGCGTGGTTCAATGCGGCTGAGTTCGCGGCTTATCATGACATAGACGGCGTGAAAGTCTTGTGCTTGCTGGTTTCAGACCGGCGCGGCAAGACGCTTAATGTGATACTCGGCGATGAGCATAATGCTGAAGGC
>JAFUXM010000002.1 GCA_017470785.1 Synergistaceae bacterium | reverse complement strand
TTGCTATAAACGTTTGTGACAGCTGAATTTGAAGGTATTTTTAATTGAACTTCCAAAAATTATTATTTGCGGAAGTTAAATTCATAAACCCTCGCCACCGCCCTTTATCATCGCCTTTAGATAGAAATGCACCGCCTGCAATGCGCCCCGAATGTCCGACATATTCATAAATCCCGCGCTGCTTACTGCTTACAGGCTTATATCAGCAAGAGAGGGGTAGTCATTTTGACGTACCGTCCATTAGGCTGCAACTGTAACCATTTTGAGAACAGTTGAAAAGGGGGTCGCTTTTTTCTACCCCCTTTATTCACGGGGGCGTTTCCGCAAATCTCTAATAAGCCTTTGAAGTTGTAAACCGTTGCAGTACGCGCCCCTTTCATTCCCCGTTCAATTTGAACCCCCATTGAAAACTTGTCTAAACGCGCTTTATTGCGTTTGTGAATAAAGCGTATAGCGTCCGCAGGATTTTCATATCCCAGCAGCTCGCCGATCTGTTCGCGCGTCGCCCAAAAGTCGCCTGCGTCTTGGCCGTTCTGTCCGTAGCAGTCTCGCAACGCTCAGGCCGTCCGCTCTGATGCGCCGCCTCTGCATGTTGAAAAATGTTGAAAATTAAAACCTGCCCGCCGCTCAATTCAAATTTAAGAACCTGAAAAAACCTGAAATTTCACACCGCGCTCATTCAGGATTGACTGCCCTCAAATCCTGCGTTTTATCTGCTAACAGTTCAATAACAGTTTGCCGCGTCCGCGCTCGCCTCTCCTGCAACGACATATCAGCCATAGCTCAATTCATATCGGCCTCACTGACTGACGGCCTCGCCTCGCCTGTAGGGGAAATATCAGCCTGAACTCGGCGGCTCTGCTCTCCTGTCCGCCCTCGCTGGTAGCAGTTTCGCATATCATGCTCAAAAATACTGACCGCTCAAAACGCCTCACAATCGATTTTTTTAATCAAGGCCTACTAATTACCTTACCTCGTTAAGCTGCTCCGGTTGAAAACGTAAGGCCGTCCATCAGAACGCCGCGCCTTCTTAGTCTATGCAAAAGAATATCAGCACGTTATCAGCCTGAACATCGCGACAAATTCAGTAATAATCAGTCCGCGCCATTTTTAAACCTCTTGCGCCATTTTTGCGCCACTTTTTTTAACGATTTTGGAGCGCGTAAACTCAGTATTTATCAGGGCTAAATATAGCTTGCGCCATTTGCGCCACTTTTTTTTAAATTAGATTAATAACTCCAAAAAAATAAACTTTAGTTCCTTTTTAAGATAACGCGTAATATAGTGAAAAAAAAATGGCGCAAAGGTTTTAAGCATGGGTAAGCCTGATATTAACTGTATTTTCCCGCGCCATAAAGTCCATTAAAACCGGCGTGAAAATGGAGTGAAAATGGAGCGAAAATGGAGCGAGTAGGGCAAAGTCTGATATTAGCTGTATTTCCCTACGCCATAAAGATTGGCGCAAAATGGCGCAAAAAAAACGCGTCGGACTGAAAAGCCCTTCGCGCATGTTATTTACTGTCTTCTCTCGTTATTCTTCAGCTAAAGGGAAATCGCAATAAAATTTAATACCTCTCCCACTGTTATGGGGGCGCGTCTCTTGAAAGTCCACTTTCTGATTTTTCAATGCGCGTATCAAATTTAATTTAAAATTGCGTTTGCCCATTGATGTATAGCCGTTTTGCGTATTCCATTCACGATAGCTCGCGTAAAGTTCCTTCCACTCTTTGAATGTATCATCTTTCGTAAGCTCTTTGTCTATAACAAAATCAATCAGGGGATTATTTCCCGCCGCAAAAGCTTCCTCTAATTCTTTTTGGTCGGGGCTATTTGTAAAATGCTTCTGCTCCTTAAGCCGTTTATAGCCTTCATATATCCAATTAAAAATCCCTGATAATTCATCATTGAATGCGTTATCAGCTCTAAGCGTTACGTCTATTGCCCTCTCGTTATTCTCGGCTATAGGCTCGCGTCCCTTTTCTACAGGGTCAATAAAAGTATTTTGAAATTTCACAAATAGAAAACGCCGGATAAATCCAAAACTCTTATCACGGCTTGCTGGTAGCTCGTTAGCTGAGATTATAAATTTAGCTCTCGGGTTAAAATTAAAGTTATCACGGCCTTTGAATGAGTCCGACAAAGTCTCGCCGCTTACGGCTGCCTTAAATGCTGCCTCTGCGCCGCTGAAATTCAAAGACTGTTCCGACGTGAAATTCAATAACTTTCCGATTAACTGAACAGCTTTGAAATTTTGATTAAGCTTGTCGACTTCGACAGTTGAGTAATTTTCTCTTCCAAATGCTGATTTAATCGCATTTAAAAAGACTGATTTACCATTACTGCCCTCGCCCAATAATAAAAGAGCTTTATCAAATGCGCAATTAGTGAAGAGTGCATAGCCGCAGAACTCTTGCAATACAGCAATTCGCGCGTCTCCTTCCGCGTCCTGCAATTTTCTTGTAGGCCGCCATGTAACATCTTCTAAAAAACGCATCCATTTTTGATACGGCGCCGCCGGATCGTAAGGGTAAGGCAAAAAGATTGTATTCATGTCTTTTTTATCATGACTGCGGAATTTGCCCGTTTCAGTCTCTAAAACACCGTTCTTAAATACTGAAATCTGTTTTTTATCAAATTCGCAAGTTTGCTCAACCTTGGCCTTCAAATTGCTTTTTATAGTTGAGATACGTTTGCCCGTCGTATAGAAACGGCCTAATTCATCGCTTATATAATGGCTTATGTGCGTATCTGATACTTTAATCCAATTTATGCCGCTGAACTCATAAAAGCCTAAACGCTCATCAAATATTAAATCATGTTCTTTTAATATGGCTTCTATAATATCATCTTCAAGCGGCGCGGCTGTAGCCATTTTACGGACTTCATCAAGCCACTGAGGCTCAAAATCTCCGCGCCTTATTAATCTATTAACAATGCGCGACAATTCGGCCTTGTCTATATAGCGTGCTGATTTAAGCATAAACGATTTAAACTCATTATATCTTTTCTCATTCTGAGCTTGCGTCTCGTTCTGTTCTGGGGTAAAGCTGTCTGCAAAGCTTATAACGCCGTCCGTTGCGCCGTCTATTAAGGCTTGAAGGTTACCGCCTGATGCAAAACATTCTGAAATATCTTTAAATTTTGCTGGCAAGTCCAGCCGCTTAAAGTTAGAAAGCTTATGCGAGATAAGCTCCATAGCCATACCTTTAAAGAATTTTGTACCTGCGTCATCATTATCAAATCCAATATAAATATCGCGTCCCTGTTTCTGCTCTGCTGCTGCATAGCCTCGGAATATTTCCCTGTCCTTATGGCTTGTACTTCCCATAGTTGCTAATACACGGTAACCTGCTATATCAAAGCTCATCGCGTCAAACGCGCCTTCGGCTATGATAAGCGGCTTGTCCACTCTGTCTAAAGTATGCAAGCCCCAAGGAATATTATTATTTACCCCGTCTATTACGGCTTTTTTATATTTCGGATTATCTTTCGTGACTTCGCCGATTGCACGCCCGCAATAATAAACGACTTGGCCGCGTGAAAAATAAGGAATAATTATTCGTTCTACTGCTGCATCATATCCTAAAAGCATTTTATCTATATATTCACGAGTAAGTCCGCGGCTCGTTAAATAATTTATGTCTTCATCTCTCAAAGCCTCGTGCCATTTATTTATATTAGCTTTCAAGCGATTATTATCGCCGTTATTAAATTTCAGCGTCCCGCCTGATAACTCATTTAATGCCGCTAACCTGTCGCCGTTATACTTGACTACAGCTACTAACTCGATAACGTCGCCGCCTGCATCAGCTTTAAAATCCCAAAAATAATTTCTGTCTGGGGAAAAGACTGCCGCCGTTGGATTATCTCCTGGGGTATAGACAGAATAAGAACGATACTCACGCCCTGACTTGTAAAGCTCAAGCCCTAAACGTCGTGCCGTGTCGATTATCGGGTGATTACGTTTTATTTCATCTGCAATTGTTCTAAAATCCATTATTACATCGCCTCTCTACAAAAAAAATCAATTGCAATTTAGACGCGAGAAGTGATATAATTTTCTCGTGTCGTTGAGCGGCTTACTGTCCTGACAATATTAGGAGTAGGCCGCGCGTTTTTTATTATAACAGGATTTTTTCGCATTTCTTGAACTCCTTCATCATCTTGAATAAAAGCGTCTGAGCCTGCGGCCAAGGCTACAGGCTCGAGATTTAAGCTATTAATGAAGTAAGCTATAACTGAGTTCAGCCATCTTAAAGCTTTTTTGCGTCGCTCGTTATGCGTCGGCTTCATTCGCTTCATTTCCTTTCGCGTCCACCGGTGTAAGAGCTATCACATTAATACCGCTGTTGAATGCTGCCCTTATAAAGCCGTCCGGCTCAAGCCCTAAGCGTTTGAGTTCGTTAATGTTTTTGACCTGAGTTAAACGTGCTTTTTTAGTTTTAATCATTGTTGCCGTCCCCTTTCTTAATGTCTAATTGCCCACTGGCTTACTTGATACAACAACGGCGGAGTTGTCTTCGTCAATAAGTAGGCCGACTTCAGCCCCGCGCTCAAAAGCTTTCCGCGTAAAATCGTCAGGTTCATAGCCTAACTTTCGTAATTCATCAATACTACTTACAATTTTAAAATCCTTTAGCAGCATATTAATTCATAGCCTCCTGTTCTTACGCATAAATCATAAAGTTTTTATTCATAAGCGGCCTCTGCGGCCATAGCTTTAGCATTTAAGGCATCGCAATAATCTTGCTCTAATCTTGCGACTTTGAAATAAAGCTCCTCGTCCGATAAAGCGCATTCTCTTAAGGCGTCCAGTCTGTTACGCCGTCCCAAGTCTATTAACTCATTGCGGAAAGAGTAATGCTGCCTTGCTATATCGCTTATCATGCGCTCGCTTTCGCTGTCGTTTAAGCCGTGCTGCTGACAATAAAGCTCAACGCCGCGCGATAAATCCATTACTACAATCTGACAATCTCTAATCATGCTTATATCCTCTTTTCTGAAATGTCCGCATTCTGAGCCTGCGCTGCCGCCCATGCGTCGACATCGTCAATGTTCCAACGCCTACATTTACGTCCAAATTTCGCGCCTGTGGGGAAATTAGCTGTTTGCATAAAGTTATAAACGCTTGTTTTTGCAATGTGCAAACGTTCGGCAACTTGTGTTAAAGTTAAATATTTTGCCATTTCAAGGCCTCCTAAATGTAAAATTAAACAAAGGCGATATGATATAATGAAAAAAAGTTTTTCAAATCATATCGCGCCGTCTTGCTGTGAACTTTCCACGGTTGAGCAAGCGGCCTTTATTTTTTAAATATACCCAAGATTTTACATTAAATTTTAATATCTTGCAACTTAACTTGGAAAAATATATAATAGAAAGGATTTGTTTCAAATATAAGGGGGTATGCTTATAATGCAAGAAGTGCAATTTAACAAAGTTTTAATAAGCTTAATGAATGAAAAAGGAAAATCGATAAAGCAATTAGCTAAAGTTTTAGGTTGTACAACGCAAGCTATATCTAATTATCGTTTAGGTAAGTCAATGCCGAACTATGAGACTTTAATAAAACTCGCTGATTATTTCGGTGTGTCGTGCGATTATCTGTTGACTGGCGTTAAAATTGAGGATAAACAAGAGCATAAAGATTTAGGATTATCAGGGGCGGCTATAGAAAAAATAAAGCAATACAAAAAAAATGAATATATATTAAACTTTCTTAATGAAATACTGAGTGACTCAGGGTTTTATTCTTACCTCTTGAAAATATTTCAATTCTTTAAAGATTATGATAAACAAGATAAAAAAGTCACTCTTATTGAGTATATGCATTGTTTAGGGGATATTCAAGATTATGAAAGATATTTTTCAAAAAAGATAAAAAATACAGTCAGTAACGTTGTCAATGTGTACGGAGTAATACAAAAACAACATAAGCCTGCGCCCGTGTCCGTTGAATAATCTAAATCTGCCGTAAGAATACAAACGCCGGAGCTGTATTCAGTCTCCGGCAATTCTTTTATTTTTTCAGTTTAGATAAATACGCTTCGCATACATCATTAATTAAATCGTTCAAGCTCTGCCCGCTGTTATATGCTAATTCTTCAAGCTGCTCGGCTGTAGTCGGTCTGATTAAGAGATTAAGCCTCCGCGTCTTGCGTTCTCCTGTTGCTCTTGCTGGTTTAACTCTCCTTATTATAGGCCGTCCCACT
>JAFUXM010000136.1 GCA_017470785.1 Synergistaceae bacterium | reverse complement strand
GGGCCGCTGGTGTACCAGTTGTGACGCCAGTTGCATAAGCTGGGTAGCTATGCCCGGACGGGATAACCGCTGAAAGCATCTAAGTGGGAAGCCCCCTCCAAGATGAGATTTCTCCCTCTTAAAGAGGATAAGATAGCCGTAAGATAAGCGGCTTGATAGGCCGGAGGTGTAAGCGCTGTGAGGCGTTGAGCTGACCGGTACTAATAATCGAAACTTTCTTTCTTGTTTTTTATTTTCTTGCTATAAGATTTTAAATTTGCTCAGGTAAAAAAGATTTATGGCGGTCATAGCGGCGGGGACACACCCGGCTCCATGCCGAACCCGGAAGTAAAGCCCGCCCGCGCCGATGGTACTGCATGGGGTACATGTGGGAGAGCAGGTCGCCGCCAGATTAATTTTATAAATATTAATGAGCCGATTGGTTTATACCAGTCGGCTTCTTTGTTATGTTATATCGCCAGTCCAGCCTTTGCAGTTTGAAATAATTTTTAAAATATATAGTTAATGCACTTAGGGGAGCAAAGTCCAGCGGGTGGATTTATTCAAGCTTCGTCTGTGAACGCAAGCCAAATAGGCGAGGGGGATTGCAAGCATAGGCGGTGCTTTAGGCCAGCGTATCACAACCGCGGTCTGCAAGTAAATATTTTGCCCCGGTATTTTGTATCAAATCTTTTGCATGAGCACAGTCCGCTGCCGTTCCGCTGGTAACAATAAAACGCACAGGCTTACCAGCTGCGCCCACTGCCATATGTATTTTCGTATTTAGTCCCCTTTTGTACGCCCCATCGCCTGATTGCCGCCAGCGGCTCCGGCTGTGTCGGATGTACCTTTACAAATGTTGCATCTATCTCTATCATCAGCCATTTATACTCATGTTCAGAGGCGAGGAGTTTAACTAACTTTGCCCACACCCCTCGGTTACGCCAGCGGCAAAAACGCCTGTTGGTATTCTTCCAGTCCCCATAATCCGGCGGTAAATCACGCCACGGCGCTCCCGTCCGAAGTATCCAGAAAACAGCATTTATAAAATTACGATTATAATGAGCAGCTCTGCACTTTGTCCCTTTACATCTAGGCAGATGAGGCTTAAGTATTTTCCATGCCTTATCCGAGATATCATGCCTTCTATAAGCTGGCACACTATTCATGTTGTACCGCCCTTTTATCATTGCTTAATATTTTTTATAATTTTATACTTTTTCTATTTTTGATGACATCATCTAGAGAAAAGCTTTTATGTTTTGCACATTTGAATGATATAATATTTTAACTAAACTATGCAACAGGCTTGTTTAGATTTAAAGAAGGGAGATGCCGATGGAAGTAAGTTACAAAAAGCTATGGAAGCTGCTAATAGATAAAGACATGAAAAAAAGGATTTACATGCTGTGTAGGGTAGGGTATCAGCTGGGCTTCAGTTACGAAACTGTCCAAGGGAGACACAGTGAGCATGGAAGTCCTAATGAAAATCTATAAGACATTAGACTGCAACATTGGAGATGTTATGGACTTTATTCCGGAGGAGGAAACAAGCAATGAGCAGCAGTGACGGGATTATCGGTCATGCCAATCCGCACACGGTTAAGAAGTTTGAGCTGATCGAAAAGTATGTTGAAGCATGGGCACATAAACTACTTCAAAATCAATACTGCTCCATTCTTGTTTTTATTGATTGCATGTCTAACAGCGGAGAGTATTTTGATAATGACGGCAAGCAGGTGTTCGGCACGCCAGTACGTGTTGCCAATTATCTCAAGAAAGTTGCTGGGCAGTACCCACATAAGCAGATTGACTTGTTTTTTAGCGATCTGTGCGCCGCCAAAACAGACCATCTAAAAAACTTGATGCCGCACGACAGCCGCAACTTTAATGTGCATATTACGACCGAGGACGGAAATGAACTGGCCAAGCGTTTAGGCCAAACAATGTCTAACAATACGCACTGTCTTCTTGTTTACGATCCATACGAGGCAGCTATTGACTGGACTGCAATCATGCCGTTCATCAATAACTGGAGTGAAGTTATTCTTAACCACATGGTTTCGGATTCCATTAGAGCTTTAAAGATAGTTAAGAAAGATGAGGCCAGAAGTAAATACGAGCATACGTATTTGATGAATCTTGAGAAACTTATTCCTTACGGAAGCGATAAGAAAGCCTATGAAAAACGCATTGAAGATATAATCAAGGCTTTAAGACGCAACAACGGCTGCCAGTACTATATTGCGGCTTTCCCGTTCTTCAACGAGAAAAATGCGATTGTTTACAATCTAATTCACTGCACGAGCAACATTGAGGGCTTCAAATTATATAAGCGGTCTGCGTGGCAGACGTTCGGCGGCAAATCGTCAACGAAAAATACGCATGGTTTAGAAAATCAGCTGATGCTGGATTTTGATGGTAAAGGCGGAGCAAAGACTCATGCCGATGACTCTTGTTTTTACATAAAAGATATCGCTGAATACCTGCAGAAGTCGTTCAACGGAGAGACAAACGTCCCGTTGAACGATGTATAGACACTTCTCGATAGCCATCCGGTTTTTCCTTCAGATGGATTCAGGCCTCAGATAAAAAACGAACTGAAACAAACTTACGATGCCAGCGTGGGGCGGCGTACCATAAGTTTTATTGATAGGGGCTGATCCAATGAAAAATGTAAAAGGTTACATTGAAAGAAAATCCATGCTCTACAAAACCGGTGTAGAGTATGGCGACTATACGATGAATCATATTCAGGGCTGTGCTCATGGCTGCAAATATCCCTGTTATGCTTTTATGATGAAGAAGCGTTTCGGGCAAATAAAATCCTACGAGGAATGGCTGGAGCCCTATTTGGTGTCAAATACGCTTGAGCTGCTGGACAAAGAAATTCCTCGCCTGAAGGAAAAAATTAAATCTGTACAGTTATGCTTTTCAACGGATCCGTTTATGTATCAGTACCCTGAAATACAGAAAATGAGCTTGGCGTCTATCAAAAAGCTCAATGGCTTCGGGATAAAGTGCGCTGTTCTAACAAAAGGAATTTTGCCTATGGAGTTGGCAGAGCTCTCAAAAGAAAACGAGTATGGTATCACGCTGATTAGTACAAATGAAGCATTCAGAAAACGTATGGAACCTGGTTCTGCACCTTGGAAAAAGAGGCTCGCAGCACTAAGAGCATTACACGGCGCCGGGTGTAAAACATGGGTAAGCATTGAGCCGTTTCCGACACCCAACATTGTCAGACAAGATTTGCAGGCGTTGCTTGAGGAAGTGAGTTTTACCGACCGGATCATATTCGGTCGGATGAATTACAACACAGAAGTAACTGCTTATAAGCTCCACAGGCAGTTCTTCAATGACAAGGCTGCCGAGGTAACAGCGTTCTGTAACAAGCGCGGGATCAGTTGTCACATTAAAAACGGGACTGTAACAGAATGAGAAATTCAAATTCAAATATGAACCTGCTGTGTGTCAACAGGCTGTATCTCTCTTAACTTAAAGCGATAATCACAAAATGGAAATTTATCATGATTAACACACTGGATTATTTTATGTAGAAGTATAATAAACTTTTTCGAAACCCCCTACATTTTCCAAAATAATAAAAATGTAAGCATAAAAATTTTCTTGAAAGAAACATGAATTTATAAAATTTATTTTATCCAATTGAAAGGTTTTCGAAAAAGTTTAATGATAGCTGCTATACAAATTCGCTGTATTGCCTCGTGTATTAATTCTTTTTGACGACATCATCTAGTATTGTAGCCGTGCAGAGCGGAAATAAGATTACAGCGCCGCTGTAGTATAAAGGGACGATGACCTCTATATTTTTTGAGGCGCGGTTTGAAAAACATTTGCTTCCAGAATTGTCTCAAGGAGACGTAATAATTTTAGATAATGCCTCATTTCATCGAAAAAACGGCTTTATGAAATAGCAGAGCTGCATAACGTAAAAATAGTTTTTTACCGCCGTACAGCCCTGAATTAAATCCGATAGAACATTTTTGGCATTGGCTTAAAAAAACGACAGCAGATACGTTAAAAAATTTTCAAATTTGCATCCCGCAATACGCCGCGATTAAAATTAAATTATAATCTATCGCCGTACGGCAAAGATTTTATATAATCCTCCATGAACTGCCAGTCGGGCTCGCCGCGTTTGTCAGCTGGAAGCTTGATAATTCGATTTCTAATACGAATTTGATTACACTTGCGGCCATAGCTATACTTATATTGTTCTAAATTCAAAACAGATACTAAAAACATTGCCGTATATATATTCAAATCAAATTTAGGAATACATTTTTCGACATGATCTGATGCTGAGAAATCGTCCGCCTGATATGTAGCGTATGCAGCGCACGCAGATTCAATGCAAATTACATTGCCTCTTTCTGTGCTTATGTTATAGAAGCCAGCAACTCCATTGTCAACGGCGGAAGTTGTGACATACGGCGACCTTCCTTCTCCTATATATTCTAATTCTTCTAATGGTGTTGTCGTTGAACCCGTTACATTAAATATATCTCCGACCCTGAACTCTTTCCAGCTTTGAGTGTTGAGCTGCGGCGGAATATTATGAGCGTTGCGTGTCGTAATGGGTTCGCAATGCAGAGATTTTATATAGTTCTCCATGAACTGCCAGTCCGGCTCGCCGCTTGCCGTAACGGGAAGCTTGATAATCATATTAGACGCAACGTTACTATAAACAGCTCTGCCGTATGAATATTTAAATTGTTCTTGATTTATTAACGTCGAGATAAACAGACCAATATACTTATTTAATTTAAATTTAGCGGTTAATATATTTACTCTGCCATGTGATACGGCATAAAACGGTTCGGCCTGATAATACGTGTTGCCGAACATGTCAACGCTAATCTTATTGCCGCTAAAAATTTCAGCTTTGCCGTCGCCTGCAGCATCAATGTATTTAACTACGCCGTTATTATCAGAGCCTGACGAAATTAATAGGACGTTACCATCATCTACATCGTCAGCTTGTATATCTCCTTTGGATAATTCTACATTAAATATATCTCTGACCCTGAACTCTTTCCAGCTCTGAGTATTGAGTTTCAGCGGAGCGGTGTCTTTAGTCTCGTATATCTTGCCCTGCTTAATTAAATAGGCCATGTAATTATTTAAAGCAGCTTGAAAGTCCGAGCTGGATAATTTGCTGTAGTCAGTCTTCATGTAGGCTTCGCAGAGCCATTCGTCGGCTGCCGTAACTGCGGCTACAGCTGACAAGCCGTCGACCTGCTGCCTGTCCTTGAACATCGTGAGCCAACGCTCTTCGATCTGCTTCCATCTTGAAATTTTACGGCCGTCAATCCAATCAAACTGCTCAATGCGGCCGAGATTTTTCTTTTTCTTGAACCCGTCATCTTTAAAATAACCAAAGAAAGTTTTATTAACAGTGCCGTCGGGATTTACGTGAGGCTTGCCGAGCGTGAATATCATGCAGCAGGCCGACACCGACGCGCCGGGATAAAATACCTCGTTGGGCAATGTGAACACGGCCTCGAGCGTATTATCAGCAAGCATATACTCTTTCTCGCTCTTAATAATCGAGCTGCTGCCTATTGCCGCCGATACCGGCAGCAGCACAGCGAGCTTGACCGTCTTTACAGACTCGCCGCGCTGTTCACGAGCATTATTCATATCTTTTATCACGTCAGACAAAAAATGAATAAACACGAAGCCCTTGGTCGGGTCCTCTTTGCCGTCTTTAGCGCTGCCCCAGTTTATTTTATATTTATCCGGTATGCCCTTCGGGATTGCGTTATACGGCGGGTTCATCAGGACTATATCAGGGTTCGCCTGCTTAATAAACTCGGCGTTGTCAAAGCAGCTGCCCAATTTAATATTAGAATTGCCGTCGCCGTGAATTAGCATATTAGTAGTCGATAGGCCATAGACTTTTTCAACAAGCTCTATGCCGTATATATGCTTTTTCTTGACTTTATCCATTAGGGCCTGAGCCTCGCTGCCCGTCTTATTACGGCGGCAGTCCGCAAGTTCTTTTACCATTGCCTGCACCAAGAACGAGCCGCTGCCGCAGCAAATGTCCATTACAACTTTCGTCCGGTCAACATCAACTGCCCTGCACATTAAGTCCGTTATGTGATCCGGCGTGAATGCCTGATTTTTATCATCTTTACTCACATATTTATTAAACGCTATAAAAAATAAATTTAAAATATCCTGCCCTTCAGAGCTTTCAGTATTTATATATTTATAAATATTCATTAAGATTGTCTCAAGAATTTCTATCCATTCGGCAGTGTTTAACATCTTAATTTTCTGATCGTCGAGCACGGCTCTTTGCAGCAGCGCAATTTTCGTTGCCTTGTTATTATCCGAGTCATCTAATAAATTATTCAACACGTCTGCAATATCATTTCTAATCATATTAGGACTAAAGCTGCTCCAACGAGCCTTTAAGCTATTAAGCAATTCTTGATTAATCGCGTTAGCTGCGCTCTGCTTCACTAAAGCTTGAAGATAAAGCAGCGAAGTACCTACGAACTGACTGCGTTCATTCTCATTAATGCCCATCTTGTGCAGCATTTTATTTAAATCATAAGTATTCTTTAGCACAAGCTCCCGGTCATTTTGCTTTTTCACTTCGAATATATCAAAGTAATGCGCTGCGCTGTCAAGCATAGTCTCGCCCTTAAGCAAATGCGCGTCGTCCACTGCCGACTTCCAGACTTTAATTTTATTATTATTAGTATTAGCGAGAATGCAGATAATTTTATTGCTGTTAAAAACTGCGCGCTCGCAGTCCAAATATTCTTTTAACTGCGCTTCGTCAGCCTTGACAAAATTCTGCTTAGTCTCAACTAATATAACTAAATCTTTAAACGCAAATCTAATATCAAGCTTATAGTGTGCAGTCGCTCTGCCGACGGCCTTATCAAGTTTCTCTTTGCTGCCGGCAGCTTTAACATAACTAAATTCGCCGGCCTCAATATTAGACGTCAAATACTCTTCGCCTATCGTGTTAATTATTTTATGCCTGTCCATTTTTTATTTAAATAAATATTTTCACAAGCTCTAACGCAAATTAAATTTCAGCCAGCTCTAAGAACTCTTGCCCCAGCTCTTCTAACTCCGGCTTAATAACAGTACGCCAAGTCATATAACTCGTCAGCTTGGGGCATGACAAGACTACAGGCACGCCGCCGGACGGCACTGACCCGAATAAAGTCGTGTTATTGCGCACCCATTTAAATATATATAAATTATCCTGATCTTTAAGCTGATTAATAAATACAGCGTTGGCAGCGACGGGCTGCTTCTTCTGTATCTCAACCATCATCGGCACAACGCCTAAAATTTTAGTCGCAATCGGCTGATAATCAGGCGCTCCGGCAAATTTATTTTGATTATAAATATTTAAATTGCTTAAATATTCTTGAATATATTTATCTAAATTATCCTGCAGCTGGCCGACGCCCAAGCTTGAAAGATAGTCCATCTTGGCCGGTACAAGACAATAATCGCTGGCCGTAATTGCATTCTTCACGACTGCGTAAAAATTCGGCGGACAGTCCAACATGACTAAATCATATTTATCTTTTAATCGCGCTAAGGCAAACCTAAGCTGATTATAATACTGCATAAATTTAATTGCTAAGAGCTCAGCCATAGGCGCAGTGATAAGCGAGGCAAGGGTTAGGTCTATATCTATAAGCTCAAGGTGCGAGCTGATTAAATCAAGTTTTATCGTATCGAACGACGGCTCACCCGATATGGGAATAACGAGTTGGGACAGGTCAGGCGGTGTCATGCCGGTTTTAATAGCATTAAAGAAATTTCTTAAAGTCTTATTCTCAGCATATCTGTCTTTCCAAACTTCAAGCGTGACGAACGACAGCGTCAAGCTCATCTGCGGATCAAGATCAATCATCAGGACGCGCTTGCCCTGCGCCGCTGCGTAGGCCGCAAGGTTTGATACAAGCGTCGTCTTGCCCACACCGCCCTTATAGTTAATGACAGAAACGACCTTCAATTAATATACAGCCTCCTTCTTAAAATTATTTAAATAATTTTTTAAGCCTTAAGCGCCTTAATAGACTTTATAAGCCAGTAAATTTCAAACGGCAGTGCGATTAATAAAATTATAATATTAAAGCTTAAGCCCAGATTTATTATCGGCACTGACGGCCCGGGGACTTCATCACGCAAAACGTCTATGCTAAATCGCATTACGCCGTATAAAATTAAAGTTAAAGGCGCGATGACAGCGCGATAATCCGCCTTATCTTTATTTAAATTTAATTTTATAATTCTGCGCTCGAGAATAATTAAGAAAATTAAAGCTATAAACGCAAATATTGAGTAATAAATTTGTGTGGGATGGCGGGTTATATTTGCCGCATCACGTGGGAAGTGCAGGGCAAAACTCGAGCTGCTTATAATTCCGACGCAGCAGCCGTTTAAAAAGCAGCCCCACCGTCCAATAGCAATAGCAAGCATGGCAGGCAGCGCAGCTATGTCGCATAATTTCTGAAACGAAACTCGTTTATTATTGCGGCACATTAAAAACGCACAGATAAATGCTCCGCCGACCGCGCCTATTTCAGAAAGGCCGCCGTTAGTAAAAATTTCAACAGGATGCTTAATATAATAATTTATGTGAATAATAGGCTTGATTAACGCCGCGCCGAATAACATAGCTACAAACGCCCAGCTTATAATTCTCCGGGCTTCAAGCTCTTCGTCCAAACTATAAAAATAAAGGCTGAAGCGCCTTACGCTCCAGTACATCGCGAGCGATAAAGCGATCAGCCATAAAATACTATACGAATCAATCGTGAAATAACTCGTCTCAAATAAAACCGGATACATCTTTAAAAAATTTAAAATTAAATTTAAATTAATTTAATTTAATTATCTTGAATAACGGGAACGTGAGCGCGACCCTGACCGGCCGAAGTACGGCCTCGGCGGTCTATTATCGCGCACATCACGATCATCGCGCTCAAACTCCGGCGTCTCAAAAATTTCATTTTCAGAATTATCTAAACTTCCGGCCACAAAATTTTCAAGATATAAATTTTCATTCTTTAAATCTAAATCTACGCCGCGCGGCTCGCCGTCATCAGCGCTAATATCTCTAAAATTTTTATCATCTCTAAAATCAAAATCTCTTGACGGACGTTCGCTGCCGTCGCGTGAACGTCTTGAACTATAGCTATGTTCGCTGCGGCTTGAGCTAAATCTGCTGCTGCTCCGTCTTGAATTTGAATTATAATTACGGTCGCTGCGGCCAGCGCTAAACCTGCCGCCGCGCCGATTAGAATTATAATTAGGGTTCGCCAGTCCGCCGGACTCAGCATCAAAGCGCGGCATAATCACAACTTTCCGCAGCGGCGGCTCACCGACCGACTCAGTCCGCACGTCGTCACGATTTTTTAAGGCCGTATGAATTACCCAGCGCTCCCAGCTCAACATAGGGTCAAGCCTGATAGGCCGGCCATAGTCTAAAGCCTGCCGCGCAGTCGCCTCGGCTAATCTCTCAAGGCTTCGCGTCCTCCGCTCACGATAGCCGCAGCAGTCTATGCGCAGCCTCGGCTCAAAGCTCGGGTCACGCAGAATTAAATTCAATAAATACTCGATAGACTTCAACGCGTCGCCGTAATGACCAATTATATAATCAGCTGCGTCCGCGCCCTCTATCTCGATAGTGCCGTCATCACGCAAATTCGCCGCCGCGTCCATGCCCATTAAGCTTAATAAATCATTCGCAAGCCGCGTAGCTTTTAAGTGCAGCAATGGCTTGACCGGCGTAACTTCTACTTTTAATTTATTGCCGAACAGCCCTAAAAAGCCCCGCTCCGAACTTAATACTTCAGCCTTTAAACTCTTAGCGTCTATCTCCCACTCTTTGGACGCAAGCTCTAACGCCTCGTTTACATCGCTCACTTCAAATACTAATTTCTGCTCGGCTCGCCGCCGTTCACGCTCTTCACGCCGCTCACGCGCCTTGTGCGCTCCCTCTTCATTTTCAAAACTCAAAGTTCAACACTCCGTTCTCATTTATAATCAAGCTAATTTATGAATTTTTTTTAGGCTTTTCTTTTAATAATACCGGTTTCTGGCTCATCTCAACGCGCGTCTTGCGCATGACCCTGACCTGATGAATAATTCCCATCAAAGACGACACGCCCCAGTATAGTAAAACGCCGCCAGGTATGCTAAAGCAAATAAAAGTTAAAAATAACGGCATGAACCACGTCATCATCGCCATCTGAGAATTGCCGGCAGAGCTTATATGCGACTGATACCACGTTAAATAGCCGATTAAAATTAATAATAATAAATTCGGCAGCCACGAGCATATCACTTCAAAATTTGCAAATAACATTGGGAACGAGGTCGTGATATTAGCAAACACCGAGAATAAAAGCATCACGATGCCCAGCTGCTCCGCCGGAATTAAATTGCCGCTTGCGTCTTGCAGCTTAATCGCATTTGCAATAGTAGTCAGGACAGAGCCGCCTAAATTTATTCCCAAGAAAGTTATATTATTAAAATCTACGTTCTTCCAGAAATCTAAATAATTAAAATCTCCGCGAGTTAAGCCGTATAATACACTATAAAGCAAAATAAAAATCGGCAGCTGGATTATTAACGGCAGGCAGCCCGACGCGGGATTGACTTTGTTCTCTTTATATAACGCCATCATCTCACGGTTCAACGCCTCTTTGTCATCGCCGTACTTGTCCTGCAGAACTTTAATCATCGGCTGGATCTTCTGCATACGCTGCATACTCACCATCTGCTTTTGAGTTAAAGGATGCATTAATATTCTAACTATTATAGTCATCAAGATAATCGCAAGTCCCCACGCCAACGAATCCGGCAGCGCAAAACTCGTCAACCCGTAAAGCAATTCCATAAGCTTTAATAAAAATAATTTCAGCTGATCCCAGATATAGCCCACTATAAAATCACCCTTCGCTTTTCTTTTAATTTAATTTTAATTATTTTTTAACGGCGGCGGATCATAGCCACCGTCATTCCACGGGCCGCACTTTAATAAACGCTTAAGCGTCAGCTGCAACCCTTTGCAAAATCCCCACTCTTGAAATACTATCAGCGCATACTGCGAGCAGCTTGGATAAAACCGGCAGTGCGCCCCTAAAAACGGCGATATGCAGACCTGATAAAATCTTATTAACTTTACCGCGAGCCACGCAAGCATATTAAATTATTTTATTTTTCTTTAATAAAAATTTTAGTTCTCTTAAAATCTCATGAGACTTCGCATTTAGGCCCTTGCTGCTCAGCGATAAAATTATAATTAAATCATCAGGCAGTGAATATAAACGGCGTATTTTATCATAGGCCGCGCGTAAAATCCTGCGGCCGCGCACCCGCACATGCGCCTTGCCCATCTTCCTGCCGACTGCATATCCAACATGATTTTTTAAATTAAGATTATTTTCCAATAACAACAACCGCACCAGCTCCCCTCTTATGCTCTTTTTCTTATTCATAAGATTATGAGGATCGGTGCGGAATATAAGGTCAAATTCCCAAGCTTTTAAGACGTCTCGCATAATTTCCGCGCAGCAAGCAAGCGTCTTGTAATTTAATTTTT
>JAFUXM010000135.1 GCA_017470785.1 Synergistaceae bacterium | reverse complement strand
TTTTAAATTTTAAAAATTTTACGGGAAATTTTTTATGCGCGTCTTTAGCTTATGCCAGCGTATATCCCATCATAGAAATATAAACTCTCAATCTGATAAAATTTAATAAAATTAAAAAAATTTTTGATTTCGAGAGGATGAGAATATATTGGCGCAGCTGAGAGACGTTTTGTATCGCTACCGCGAACAGTACGCAGGGACGTTGGAGAACTTCAACGCGGCGCTGAAGCTAAAAGGAAAATGGTTCGAGACTATATGCTGGTATTTTTTCAAGAATGATCCGCTTTATAAGCGGCGGTTCTCCGACGTCTGGCCGGAGCCCGGGCGGCAATCAGGCGATGTGGCGTACAAAAGGGGGCTAAATACGAATATACATATGGCAGTGGATGCAGCTGGTAAGCCTGTGCGTTTTATTGTTACCAGCGGCACGACTTCGCTGTATTGCCTTATACATTAATTCTTTTTGACGATACCACCTAGAATGGAGCATCCGAATTTCTACTCACAATTATATTTATTTAGCATTTAATGCTTGATGATAGCTAATAAATTTTGATTTTTAGCATGGTTAAGTCGTGAGTTTCTTGGGTTACGCCCTGCATTCACCATATCTTTAAAAAGCCTTTAAAAATTTTCAATAAAAATCCTTAAAACGCCCTAAAGATGGGCGTTTTTATTTTCAACTTCCGAAGAGTTTCGAAAGTTCGACAAAATATAAAACCGTATACTATATGATGCAGTCAAAAAGAATTAATGCATAAGGCAATAGCAGCTATTCACGTCAAAAAACATGTCTTCTGCTATATTACGCATTGTTATCGTATTCACGCAATACTTTGCTTACTCGGCGTAACGATTACTTCCCTTGGCGAGTCCAAAAATCAACAGCTCGATCAAGCCAGCCCTCAGCCACTGTACCTTCACCGAGGCCGAACCCGTGCGATAAGCCTTTAAAAATTTCAATCATTGCGTCAGTGCCGTTAGCTTTAATTTTATTAATTCGATTTTGCATTGTGCGATAATTTGCTATGCCGTCATTTGTGCCTACGCAGTTATAAGTCGGCGGCTCGCGGCCCGTTACTTCTGACAGTCCTGTATATTGCATTATCACTGCCGCAGGTCTTGCATATTCTTTTTCACCGAAAGCTCCAGTGCCGTAAGTGCCAAGCCATGCCGCCATTCTTGCCCCAGCACTTCCGCCCCATAATGAATAATTTCTAACATCTACTTCAAGCTCTTTTGCATTTTCATGAATGAAAGCTATCGCACGGGCTAAATCCTCGCAGGCTGTCTCAGCGCCGGGCCGGTAAATTAATGCAAACGCGTTATAGCCCTTTTTAGATAATTCTAAAGCATGAGGGAAACTGTCGTGCATCGCGCCGACATAGGCAAATCCGCCGCCGGCATTGCAAACTGCAAATTTCGCTCCGGCCTTTCCCCTAAAGAAAAATAATCCCGTGCTTTTAGCCCTTGTGTCACTCTCAGGATATATCGAGTAAAAAATTTTGTTGCCTTGCTTAACCTGCGCCAGCATGTAATTTATAATCTCGACCGTGCGGGCAGGTTTGATATTGCTGTACCATGTCAGGCTTAAGTTCCCTAAAGTATCGCCGTTATAATAATTTGCGTCTAACGGGAAAATTAATCTGCCGTAATTATTAAATAACGGATGATTTATAACGTCAACGATTGCTGTATCTTTATTAAATTTATCATGAGTATCCGCGTATCCTTTTCTTGAGCTAAAGCTTAAGCTTAAAATAAAAAATAATAAAAGCATTGCTATAAAATAAAAATTTTTCATAATTTATTCTGCTCCTTTAATCTATTTGCAACAAAATTTTTTACTTTAGCCAGATCGCTGCACGTTAAAATCGGAATTAGCGAGTTAATTTCACTTATGCTCAAGTCCCACCAACGGAACTTGAGCATAAGTGAAATAAGTTCGGCATCAAATCTTTTTTTGATTTCTCTTGCCGGATTGCCCGCAACTATAGTGTACGCTGGGACATCAGAGGCAACGACGCTGTTTAAGCCGATAATTGCGCCGTCATCAACATGAACGCCGGGCAAGATTACTGCGTTTTGCCCTATCCAAACGTCATTGCCTATAACGGTGTCGCCTTTTAGAGGCATTTCAGATAAAGACGGCGCCTTCTGCTCCCAGCCTTCGAAAATATAAAACGGAAACGTAGAAACGGAGTTCATTTGGTGATTAGCGCCGTTCATAACAAATTCTACGCCGGCCGCGATTTGACAAAATTTTCCTATGATTAATTTATCGCCGTTAAAATCATAATGATGAGTGACATGTTTTTCAAAGTCAACATCACTGAAATACGTGAAATCTCCAACGATAATATTGGGATTTTTTATCGTCGGCTTAACGTAAACCAGATTATTAACGCCGCTTATCGGGAAAATTTTATTAGGATCAGGTTTAATATTCATAATCCGGCATTAATAACTTCATTAATTCAGCGTCATGATGATAAGCAACTGCAAGCTCGTCATCAATAATCATCGTTGCGCCTTTACTGTGAGTATAATTCTCCCAGCCGGGGTTGCCTGTTCTTGCAAAATTAATCCATGCCTGACTGACTTTATCAGCCAATGCCTGTGCCTTTGCTCCGCCGCCTGTTGACATTTCGCTTAACGCAATATTATTAAACACGAACGGCAGTTCCGAGCAGTGATAAGCCATTGCGTAGCCGCCCATTACCGGAGTTTCCCATGTGAAGACATAAGCGTAAACCGGTGCGCCGTTCTGAGCTGCTTTAATGTTCATAGTCTTTAATGCGCGTGCTCTCAGCCATGTATCAACATAAAGCGCGTCTGCCGCTTTCTTACTTGGATATGCCTGCTTAAACGCTTTTATAATTGCGTCAGCTTTATCGCCGTATTTTTCTTTAAGCTTTAAATTAACTTGAGCGTCAGTCCAAAAATTTTTATTGTCGCTCTGAGTTATTGCCATGTTCGCAAACAACGGGACTGTCTGCCATTCGTTCAGGCATGAGCCGATTAACAACGGGATATTTTTAGCTTGCTCAGGGAAGCCGTTTGCAACTGGATCAGCTGGGATATAATCGCCGTCTTTAACCGGCGACCATGAATAAATTATTTCGCCTTCTTTAATCGCTTGAGCCATCGCCTTATCAGCCGCTGCTCTTAATCTTGCGTAATTAATATTTTTAAGCTCTGACGGGTGCGAGACTTCTAAATTTTTTAACGTCAATTCTGCTACGCGCCTTGAGGCTTTTTGATCCGGCAAAGTTATTCCCATTAACTCAACAGCGCCGCTCTGCTCGATTGCTTTGTGAAATAAATTTTTAGCTGCGGGAGTTGCCATGAGAGTTAAGATTTTTGCGCCGCCGCCCGACTGCCCGAACAAAGTTATATTGTCAGGGTCGCCGCCGAATGCAGCAATATTATTTTTAATCCATTCAAGCGCCGCGACTAAATCTAAGATGCCTAAATTTCCAGAATATTTATACTCGCTGCCATAAGCCGACAAATCTAAAAATCCTAACACATTCAGCCTGTGATTTACAGATACGACTACTACATCGCCTTTACGTGAAAGATTTTCGCCGTCGTAAATATCTTCAACGCTTGAAGAGCCGGCCTCAAATCCGCCGCCGTGCAGCCATACCATGACCGGCCGTTTAGCATCATCAAGACCCGGCGTCCAGATATTTAAATTCTGACAGTTATTATCCTGCTGATAATTGCGGGTCTGCCATAACGGCCAGTACCAATGCGCGGCGAACATGTCCTCAGCCTGTGAAGTTCCCTGCGGCGAGACTGCTCCGTAAGTCACGGCCATTTTAATTCCGTCCCAAGATTTTAATTTGCTCGGCGGCATGAATAACTCAGCCTCAGCATAAGGCACTCCGTGATACGTGTAAATATTAATATTATTATTATTGCTAATATAGCCCTGCAGCTTGCCGCCCTCAACTTCGACTACTGCAATATCAGGCCCTGAAATTATTTCAGCAAAGGCCGCACCGCTTAAAGCTAACGCTAAAGCAAATATAAATGCGCAAATAAAAAATTTTCTTCTCATACTTATACTCATAAATTACAACCCCTTTGACTTAAGCCATGCTTCGATATGCTCGGCTATATCTTTATTATTTAACTCCTGAAACATAAAATGGCTATTGCCCGTTATGCCTATCTCAGGCAGATAAATCACAACCGCGTCGCCGCCGTCTTTATTATAATGCTCGGCAAAATCGCGGCACTGATCTAATACGCTTTTCCAAAACGCCGTACTCTTAATATCATCCGGGCCGTTATTAATATAATCGCCGAAATAAAATATCATCGGGATTTTCGCTGCAACAAATTTTTTGTAAATATCACTGCCGACTTCAGGAGCAAATCCCGGTTCGATTGCGACTATAGCCGCCATGTTCTCAGTGTCAGTCTGCCAGCCCACGCGGCCGCCCTGCGAGTGAGTTAAGTAAATAGCTTTCTTGCCGGTAATATTTTTCACATCGGCCAAGACTGCGCTCAAAGCATTACCCATAATCACAACGTCATAATTGCCGGTATTCACGGTCATCTGACGCAAGAATTGATTTAACGCTGCTTCGTCGGCTGGGAACTGGCTGCCTTCATATCTATTAGGCGTGCCGCGGCCAATTCTAAAGTGCGTGTACCATGCCTGATCGCCCGGGTTAAATTCAGTGCCGTTTGCGCGCGTATCAAGTTCGCCGTTGACTATCTTGACTGTGTTGCCTGCTGCGCCGCGCCTCGGCTGGTCAACAAGAAACGCCGCGCGGCCTTTCCTGATAAAAATATCGCTCCAACCCTCGCGGCCATCGGGCGTACTCTGCCAGCCTGTTCTTGATTGACCATAGCCGTGCAAATAAACTATAGGCGCTTTATTTTCGTCAGGTTCAGGCACCGGAATTTGATAAAAGACATTTGCATGATCAACATGTGCCGTGTTGCCGGCCCGTGAGAAATCAAGCCAGTTGTCAGTCACATTAAAATCTCCGCTAAGCGGCTCGGTCACAGTGCCGCCGGATGAAAATACGCCCTGCTTTTGAATTACTAACGGCTCACTCGCAAACGCTGACGCACTTAAAACAAGCAATAATGCTGCTGCGATTAAAAATTTTCTCATTAAAATTACTCCTCTATTATTTATTATATTAAGCTATTACACTCTTACGCTCTTGCCGTTGTCGCTTTCAGGGTCATAGCGCTCTCCGTAAATCGGAATTTGCTCTAAAAGCTCACGGATATTTTGCAATTCATCAGCTGTGAAAGTTATATTAGCTGCATTGATATTTTCTTCCATGCGGGCAAGCTTCGATGTACCCGGGATGGGAACTATAAATTTTTTCTGAGCTAACAGCCATGCCAGAGATATTTGAGCTGCCGAGACGTGCTTTTGCGCTGCTAAGTCCTGAACAAAATCTTTAAGGGCCATATTCGCCGCAAGATTTTTCGCGTCAAAGCGAGTGTTTTGCGCATCATTCAGATACATCCCGTCGGACGCGCCGGTTAAAAATCCGCGGGCTAAGGGTCTATACGGCACGAGACCGATATTAAGCGCTTCGAGCGTCGGCAAAATCTCCTGCTCGGGTTCGCGCCACATCATGTTATACTCGCTCTCGATAGCTGCAACCGGAAAGACTTCATGTGCTTTCTTAAGCGTCATCATGCTCGGCTCAGAAATTCCCCAGTTTAAAATCTTCCCTTCTTGCTTAAGCTCTGCCATCGTCTGCGCTGTAACTTCAATCGGCACTTTAGCATCGACCCTATGAATATAATATAAATCAATATAATCTGTCTTGAGCCGCTTTAAAGAACCCTCAAGCGATTTCCTGATTGTCTCGGGGCGGCTGTCCATAGTCATTTTGCCGCTGACATTGCCGCTGACGTGACCGCCCTCGAACTTTACTCCGCACTTCGTCGCTATGACTGCTTTATCCCTGAAGGGCTTTAACGCTTCGCCGACAAGCGATTCATTTTTGCCGTCCGCGTAGAGTTCCGCCGTATCGAACATCGTCACGCCGAGTTCAAAAGCTCTGTGAATTATATTTATTGCCTCACGTTTTGCATCTTCGCTGTAGTCCATGCCGATAGTCATACAGCCGAGCCCGATTTCAGAGACCGTTAAATTCTTTCCTAAAGTCCTATTTTTCACTTTACAATCTCCTACTTTAATTTCGCGTAGTCTTCAGCCGGCAAAAATCCGTGCCAAGTTGTCTTAGTGTCTTCACCCGGGACTTCGAGAGCTATATGCTGAAACCATGAATCACGCGCCGCGCCGTGCCAGTGCTTGACATTAGCCGGTATATTCACGACGTCGCCCGGCTTTAATTCCTGAGCTTCTTTGCCCTCTTCCTGATACCAGCCGCGGCCTGCAATCGCAATTAAAATTTGCCCGCCGCCTTTTGACGCGTGATGAATGTGCCACTCGTTGTAGCTGCCGGCCTCAAACGTCACGTTGAAAATTCCGACCTGCTGTGTCGAAAGCGGATATAAAAAACTTTTTCCCGTGAAATGCTCTCCGGCTATATTATTAATATTTCCAACCGGAATTATTTTGCTGAGATAATCAGGCATCTCATCCGCAAAGGCCGCGCCGCTTAAGCTTAAAAAATTTGCGCTTAGCAGCAGCAATAAAAATTTTTTAATCATATCCATTACATACATCTCCTTAAATTAAAAATTTTGACGTAATAATAACAATCGGTTTATACTATCGGTCAAGCGTAATTTTATGAAAAAATTTTTAATTTATTTAATTTATTTTTTATTTATATTATTGATATTATTTATAACAGGAGAAATTTATGATTTACACGATGATGCAGGCGTGCAAAGAAACGGGCATGACTTATCAGGGCTTGAAATTTTACTGCAACGAGGGCTTAGTCCCGAACGTCAAGCGCGACAGCCTCAACAGGCGGATTTTTGACGATCATGATATAGCATGGATTAAAAGTTTAAGCTGCCTTAAAAACTGCGGCATGGGCATTCAGGAAATGAAGGAATATACGCAATTATGTCTCGAGGGCGCTTCGAGCATTCCCCAGCGGCAGGCAATTTTAAATGAGAAAAAGGCGCAGCTTGAAGAAAATATCGCGGCGCTGCTGGCCTCAGTTGATTATATTAATAAAAAGCAGGAATTTTATGATGAAGTTCTTTCAGGCAAGCGCGAATATTTCAGCAATTTAATTCCGTGTTCGTGCCAAAAATAAAAACAGCCCTTTTATAGGGCTGTTTGCTCAAATTTTATTCAGCTAATTACTTGCGCTCATTAAAAACTTCGTTGGCAATTCTCAAAGCGTTTAATGTTCTTGGGAAGCCTATATACGGGTTCATAGTAGTGATGACGCCTATGATTTCTTCGGGTGTTGCGCCAGCGCTAAGAGTGCCGATGACATGGGACTTGTACTGCGCTTCAGCTGTGCCGAGAGTGCCGATGACTGCCATTGTCAGCATCTCACGCATTTTATAATTTAAAGTGCCGCGTGTGTAGGTATCGCCGAAGCAAAACGCCGATAAATTATCTTGTAAGTGCTTTTGATAATCAGGCGTTGCATCTCTCATCTTATTAATGCGATCGCCGTATGCGTTGACCTGAAACTCTAATCCCTTGTCGAACCTATCCGCATCGGTCGTAGTTCCCTGATTTTCAAGCGGCAGCTTTATGCCTTTTAATTTAAAAACTTCGTTGACAATATCAAGAGCCTCGAAGACTTTCGGGAAGCCAATATACGGCGCGACGTGATATAAAGCTTCACGAATTTCAATAGGTTTCACGTCCAGCGCAAGCGCCCCTTCGACAGCCCGTCTCAGAAATTTATAATTTTGATTAGTCGTGAGAACAACGAGCGTAATTAATTGACGTTCCGTGTCTGTTAATTTTATTTGCTGGGATAAATCGCCGTAGATATACTTCTTCATTATGGCGGCCAGCTCAGGGTCATTCACAGCCTCGGGTATTGCGTCAGCGCCGTGCATCTTAGCATAATTTTCGTCTGCAACTTTCGCTCTGTCGTAACCGTCAAGCGTGCTTGCGAAAGTCGGCATAGCAAATAATAACGCACTCAATACAAAAATTATTATGGCTCTCATAAGTTAAAGCGTCCTTCCGAAAAATTCTTTGAGTTTATTTACTTCCTGCTCGACATATTCCGGCTTCCAGTAGGTTTGAATGTGCATTGCGCCGGGGATTAAAAATAATTCTTTGTCGTCAGTGCCGGTGGCTTTCTCTATTGCGTCTTCAGACATGTAGAGCGAGTCCGCGATACTTCCCGCCATCATTAATAAAGGCACGTTGATTAATTTAATATTATCAGCTGCGTCCCAAGCCATTAACTCAATTAAACTTGCCTGAGTGTATTCAAATGTTGAGTTCGGATGCCTATGAGTTTTGCCGTAGTATAACAGCCCTTCGCGATATAAATCATTCTTGATTGAAGAGATATATTCGTCAGTAAGTGTGTCAAGGTCTAAAGTCCCGCCGGCTGCGATGACGTTATCATTTGCAATTATTGCATTTCTTGCGTCGTTAGCCTGCTTTAATCTTGCTTGAATATCTTTAATCTGAGTGCTCATATAACCTTCACGTCTGACTCTGCCTGAGTTAAACATGCTCAGCGTTGCGACAGCCTTAACGCGTTTCTCAGATTTTGCAGCGTTAAGAGTATAGCCGCCGCCTCCGCAAATTCCCAACATGCCGATACGTTCTGTATCAACGCCCGGGTAAATCGTTAATAGATCAACCATGCCGTGAATATCTTCTGTTCTGAAGAACGGAATGTCAGTATGTCTTGGTTCGCCGCCGCTCTCGCCTTGATACGCCGCATCTGCTGCTATAGTGATATAGCCGAGTTCTGCGAGCTTTTGCGCAAAGAGACCCGCAACCTGTTCTTTCACGCCGCCGTTAGGATGCGCAACTGTAACAGCAGGATATTTCTTTGAAGCATCATAATCGGCAGGCGTATAGACATTCGCCGCGATTTTAATTCCGTTAAGCTCATAGCTAATCGGGTGAACATTCACTTTGCCATTGACATTTTCAGTCAGTGCATCAGCGTAAACAAAGCCGAACGGGTTATTGTTATAAAGAGCCGGCGTTCTTGTCCCAAAACTTTTCACGGGCTTCATGTCAGCAAACGCCGTACCCCAAAGCACAAACAGCATAAAAATTGCGCATATTGCAACTCTCATAATTACAACCTCCATACAAATAAAATTTTTATGTTTGGAGTATAGCAACAGGTCGTAACTATCGGTCAAGCTTATTTTATAAATTTTCTGAACTAGAGTTATAATATTTTTTTAATTTAAAATAAATTTTAATTTTTATAAATTTTTATTTTTATTTTTAACTGGAGGAATTTTAAGTATGGATATCGCAGTTACTAAAAACCCCAACCCCGGCACGCTTCCGCCGTCTGACAAACTTGGCTTCGGCTCGGTCTTCACGGATCACATGTTCGTAATGGACTATAGTGACAGTAAAAAATGGCACAACGCGCGCATAGTGCCTTACGGACCTATCGCGCTGTCACCGGCGGCGAGCGTATTTCATTATGCGAACGAAGTCTTTGAGGGCATGAAGGCTTATAAATGGGCCGACGGCAGCATAAGATTATTCAGGCCGTATGAAAATGCGCGGCGGCTTCAGGCATCGTGTGAACGTTTAAGCCTGCCGCAGATTGACGAAAATATTTTTGTCGAGGCTGTAAAAGCTGTAGTTGAAATCGATAAGAACTGGGTACCCAGTGACCCCGGCACATCGCTGTATATTAGGCCGTTCACTTTCTCGACTGACCCTGAGCTCGCGCTGCACGGCATACATCAGGCAATGTTTATGATAATTTTATCGCCGAGCGGAAGTTATTTTGCCGAGGGCTTAAAGCCTGTAAAAATTATGCTCGAGACTGTGGACGTCAGAGCAGTACGCGGCGGCACAGGCTATACTAAGTGCGGCGGCAATTACGCGGCAAGCAATCGGGCAGGCGACCGCGCAATGGAGAAAGGCTACTCGCAGGTGTTATGGCTCGACGGTGTCGAACGCAAGTACATCGAAGAGGTCGGCGCAATGAACGTTATGTTTAAGATAAACGGCAAGATAGTCACACCGGCATTAACAGGCTCGATACTGCCCGGCATCACCCGCAAGTCCTGCGTTGAGATGCTTAAGTCATGGGGTCTCGATGTCGAAGAGAGATTATTAAGCGCCGAAGAATTATTTAATGCAGCTGAGAACGGCAAGCTTGAAGAGGCGTGGGGCGTCGGCACTGCAGCCGTTATATCGCCAATCGGCGAGTTATCATACAAAGGCAAGAGCTATATAGTAAATGACTTTAAGATCGGCGAGACCGAACAGAAATTATATGACGCTTTAACAGGCATCCAGTGGGGCAAAGCTCCGGACACTTTCGGCTGGACTGAACTGGTCTGCAAATAAATTTTTTAAATTAAAATTTAAAATTAAAACGGGACGTTAAAATTTTAACGTCCCGTTTTAAATCTCTTTAAATCATCCGGCGTATCTATATCAAACAATCTGTCAGCAACTGCGCACGACAGGCCAAGGCTTTTAATATGCTCAAGCGTCCAGTTAAACACGCTCTCATTTCCCCAATCACGGGGCGGCGCATCAAAAATATTATAAATAAATTTGCGCATTCCAATCAGCCAGTAGCCGCCGTCGAAAGTCGGCGCAATAACTGCATCATTATAATCAAGCATGTCAAACGCATGAGCTAAATTAACGGCCTTTAACTCAGGAATATCACAGCCGATTAAACAAACTTTCGCGTATATCTCTAATGCAAATACTTCGCTCATTGCATCGCGCATTCTATCGCCTAAGCTGCCTTGGCACTGCTCACGCAAAATAAACTGCGGCGGAATATACTGCGCGTAGTCTAACGCATTGCCGCTGCCTGTCCAATATAAATATATGTCACAAGCATTAACAGCATTAAAATCTAACACGCTTTTAAATATATTAGCCCACATTGCAAGATGCAATGCAGCGCGTTCGGCCTCAGTCAATACAGCTGCAAGCCGTGTCTTAGTCTCACTGCCTATGGGCAGTCTGCTAAAAATTATCAGAGCATTATTAGCCTTAGCCATAAATCCGCCTCAGTATATTAGTATCAACGCCCATAATATATAAAAATTTTATAAAATTCATCTTCAGCCAAGTTTTAAATCTGCCGTGCTGAATATATCTGCGGGCGGACGTGCCTATCTCGACATCAAGCGCAGTGATAAATTTATTATAATTAAGCTTCACGAAACGTCTCGACAATTCCCAGTCCTCCATTAAGGCCAAGTCCGCAAAGCCGCCAAGATCATTAAAAATATCACGTCTGATAAATAAAGCTTGATCACCGAATATTAAGCAATAATTTTTAGCGCGTATATGCGACGTCCGCTCAATAAATTTCAAAAATCTATCATTTAAATTAATATCATAGAATTTTAATCTAAAAAATCCTGCGTAAGCGCCGGATTTTATTGCTGCGCGTATTGCGCTTAAGCTATCGCCGCTTACGCGCGAGTCAGCGTGAACGAACCATAGTATACCGCCCTGCGCAATTTTTGCTCCGGCATTCATCTGGGCAGCGCGGCCTGTTTGAGAAGAGCGTATTGCTCTAACGCCTAAGCTTAACGCTTTATCTAACGTGCCGTCGGTGCTGCCGCCGTCAACGACTATAATTTCGTCGCTTAAATCTTTAATCTCAAGCAATGATTTTACAAGCTGCGTAATTCTATCAGCTTCGTTCAAGACCGGTATGATTATAGAAATATTTAAATTTAAATTATGCATATGCTTAAGCTATTACTGCTGACGCGTGAGTCAGCGTGAACGAACCATAATATACCGCCCTGCGAAATTTTTGCGCCTAAATTCATCTGGGCGGCGCGGC
>JAFUXM010000134.1 GCA_017470785.1 Synergistaceae bacterium | reverse complement strand
TCATACGAAGTTCGGGCGCAAGAATAATAGACGATTGCCTATCGATACTTATAAATATTTTAGAGAAAATTATATTATGCTGAGTGCTGCTAAAGATAAGACGCCTGAAGAGCTTGCGGGCAAAATTATCTGCGGCGAATTTGTGAATCGAGATACGCCCGAGTACACTGAGCAGTATAAAAAGCTTGTGATAGACAAGGCGCAAGGCGGTGAATAAATTATGAAAGATAACGAGAGATTTGAAATAAGGCTTGCCGGTTCGGGCGGCCAAGGCGTAATTTTAGCGACTGAGTTAATCGGTCAAGCAATTACGTATCACGAGAAAGATTTATACGTTGTGCAGTCGCAGGCTTACGGACCTGAAGCTCGGGGCGGCAAGAGCAAAGCCGAAGTAGTTATATCGTCAAGCCCGATAGATTATCCCAAAGTAATTGCGCCGAATTTGCAGATAATTTTGACGCAGGACGCGGCCAATGAATTTTCGTATGATACTGTCAGCGGCGGCCGCATTGTCTATGATGATTTTTTTGTAACAAGCATACCCGGCGGCAATTCAAGCGACAAAGAGGCTATTAACGCAAAAATTTATTTATTGCCTATTATTAAGACTGCAAGAGATAAAATAGGCCGTGAGATCGTTACTAACATGGTCGCATTGGGATGCGTAGGCAGAGTGTTGGAGCTTGAGAATGTCGCATCGCCGGACTCGCTGCGTAAAGTCATAGCGGCGCACTTCCCAGTCGCTAAAATCGCTGAGTTAAATATCGCGGCGTTTAATGCAGGCTATGAGATATTTAAAAATAGTCCGGTGCCGGATTAAATTTTAAAATTAAAATTAAAAATTAAGATAAGATATAATTTAACGCGGACTGTTTAATAGCAGCCCGCGTTATTTTTAATTTTTAAATTTAGAAGGAGTTTTGAGAGTGAGCTTTAAAGAGATTGAGTTTAAAGTCTATGACGGCAGGCCGGAGGAATTTACGGGCGGAGCTGTGCTGCTTGCGTTGAGCGAGGAGAGCGTAAAGTCTTGTGATAAAAAAAATTTTGCATTTGCAGATTTAATTAATGAGCTTGCGGCTGCGTAGGCAGAGTGTTGGAGCTTGAGCAAGTCGCGTCGCCGGACTCGCTGCGTAAAGTCATAGCGGCGCACTTCCCTGTTGCTAAAATCGCTGAGTTAAACATCGCAGCGTTTAATGCAGGCTATGAGGTCTTTAAGAATAGTCCCGTGCCGGATTAAATTTTAAAATTAAAATTAAAAATTAAGATAAGATATAATTTAACGCGGACTGTTTAATAGCAGCCCGCGTTATTTTATTTTAATATTTAATATTTAAATATTTAAAAAGGAGTTTTGAGAGTGAGCTTTAAAGAGATTGAGTTTAAAGTCTATGAGGGCAGGCCGGATGAATTTACGGGCGGAGCTGTGCTGCTTGCGTTAAGCGAGGAGAGCGTGAAGTCTTGTGATAAAAAAAATTCTGCATTTGCTGAGTTAATTATTGAGCTTGCTGCGCGTAAAGATTTTGTAGGCAAGAAGGGCAGCTTAATGCGCGTGCCGTTATTTAATAATAATAATAAAAATATTTATTTACTGGGCTTGGGCAAAGCAGCTGATATAAATTCGCAGCTTGTGCGCGACAAATTAGCTAATGCGTTTAGGACTATAGGACGGCAGCATAATAATTCGCTTTTATTAATGCTTGATAACTGCGTTGAGATAAAAGCTGATATTTTATACGAGGCTGCGGAGCTTGCGAGCTATAAATTTGATAAATATAAAACTAAGAAGTCTGAAGATAAAGATAGTAATAATAAAGATGATAAAGATGATAATAAATTTGCGCTGAGCGAAATTTTTGTTGCTGATAAATTATGTGCGAAGTGCAGCGCTAAGGGCAAGATATTTGCGGAGTCGCAGATACTGACGCGGGAGCTTGCCAATGAGCCTGGCTGTGAAATTAATCCGCCGGTGCTTGCTGAGATCGCAGCTGCACAGGCAAAAGAATTTAATTTAGAGTGCGAAATTTGGGACGAAGTGAAGTTAAAGGCTGAGGGCTGCGGCGCTATATTAGCCGTTGGCGCTGGATCGGCCACGCCTCCGAGAATGATACATCTCGTT
The DNA here is from genome assembly GCA_017470785.1 of Synergistaceae bacterium. Classification (GTDB taxonomy): domain Bacteria; phylum Synergistota; class Synergistia; order Synergistales; family Aminobacteriaceae; genus JAFUXM01. The sequence continues at coordinate 10,506 of JAFUXM010000134.1, read as the reverse complement.
TATAAGCCTAAGAATAAAGCTCGTAAGAAAATTGCGTTTGTCGGCAAGGGAATTACGTTTGACAGCGGCGGCCTTGACATAAAGCCTGCGAACTTCATGACTACGATGAAGGGCGACAAGACCGGCGCGTGCGATGTGTTAGGAATATTGACCGGCGCGGCAAGGCTTGAGCTTGAGGATATAGAAGTGCATGGGTTCATGGCGGCAGCTGAGAATATGCCGTCTGGAAGCGCATTCAGACCTGATGATATTATCAAGGCACGCAACGGCAAGACTATCGAGATAGATAACACGGATGCAGAAGGCCGCTTGGTCTTGGCCGACGCGTTATGCCTTGCCAGCGAACTTAAGCCCGACGCGATTATCGACATGGCGACGCTCACGGGTGCTTGCATGGTTGCATTAGGCAAATGGCGCGCCGGATTATTTGCTAAGTCAAAAGACGATGCGTTAGCTGAAGAAATTTTAAGTGCAGCTAAGCGGCGCGGCGAAGACTTTTGGAGATTGCCCGCAGAGGACGAGCATATCGAAGAGGAATTAAAGTCGCCGTTCGCTGACATGATTAACTCCGGGCCGAGATACGGCGGCGCAACTTTCGCAGCAATATTTTTATCGCAGTTTGTTGATAAAGACATAGCATGGGCGCATTTAGACATAGCAGGCGTTGACTTTTTCGAGAAAGAATGGGGCGTATATAGCAAAGGCGCAAGCGGCTTCGCTGTTAGGACTTGCCTTGATTACTTAGCTAATTTATAAATAATTAAATAATAATTAAATAATTTATTCGCTCCGGCTTTTAATTCTTAATGAATTAGAAGCCGGAGCATTTTATTATTTAAATTTAAAGTTAAAGTAAATAAAGTTTTAGAATTTTTGCGGAAATAAAATTTATGATAAAATTTTGCGTGAAAAGTTTAATTTATAAAAATTGGAGACTGGAGATACAGGAGAGATGATTTTAGGGACAGTTCAATTTCCGACGCGGTACGGAGGCTTAGGCGAGGGCGTGAAGCGGGGTCTTGCTTGGCTTGCAGAGCGGGACTTAAATGCTCTTGAGCCAGGCCGTTATGAGATAGACGGCGACAAAATTTTTGTAAAGGTCAGCGAGGTCATGACTAAAGCTCCTGCCGAGGCGTTATTCGAAGCGCATCGGCGTTATATCGATATTCACATCACATTAAGCGGCGAGGAATGGTTCGGCCATGCGATATTAAATTCAAATCAGGATTTAACTACGCCGCACTTGGAGGAAGTCACGCCGTATGACGAAGCTAAAGACGTGGCGTTTTATAAAGGCGACGGCGTTTACATGCAGGCTCCGCCGGGCCACTTCGTGCTGTTCATGCCTGAGGACGCGCATAAGCCAAGCGTCTATTTCAAAGACCCGGGATTAATTAAGAAGCTTGTGCTGAAAGTCTTGATTTAAAATTAAAAATTAAAATTTTTATATTTCATGAATGAAGATATAAGGCTGATGCGCGAGGCATTATTGAAAGCGCATGAGGCATTTGCCCGAGGGGACGTTCCCGTCGGGGCTGTTATTATTAATAATAATAAAATTATAGGCGCTGGGTCTAATATTAAGACGCATGATCCGACCGCACATGCTGAGATGCAGGCTATACGCGAGGCTTGCAGTAATTTAAACAGCTGGAATTTAAATAATTGCACGCTGTACGTTACGCTTGAGCCGTGCGCGATGTGCGCCGGTGCTTGTGTAAATGCGAGGCTTGCGCGGGTTGTGTTCGGAGCTTATGACTACAAGGCCGGCGCGGGCGGGACTTTATATAATATATTGCAGGACACGCGCTTAAATCACAGGTGTCAAGTCACGGGCGGAGTGCTGCAAAGCGAGTGCCTTAACTTACTGCAAAATTATTTTGTGATGCGGAGAAATAAAATTTATGCTGCCGATTTGCGATGATGAAAATTTAAAAATATATAGCATAGAGAACAGTGCGCGGGACTTAGCGCGTAATGCGCCGTGTTCGGAACTGGCCGCCGCTGTTCTTGAAATGATGAAAGATAATAATAAATTAGAGCCTGATTTTGTCACTGACTGGATAAGCCCTAATTTTAATAAATTAATGAGCGGACTTGACTTAGGCGAGGCAAGTCATGCTGCGTGTGAGCGCTGGAAGGCTAAGAGTTCGCTGGGCAATGTGTTAGTCTATGGCGATTATGACACTGACGGCGTATGCGCGACGGTCTTAGCAATGGAAATATTTAGAAATAAAGCAGCGCAGGTCAGATATTTTATTCCCAGAAGGGACGTTCAGGGCTATGGCTTAAATTATGATACGGCCAAGCAGCTGGCGAGCCGCGGCTGCAATACGCTTGTCGTAGTTGACTGCGGCACTAATGACTCTGAGATATTAAATGAGCTTAGCAAGCAGGGCATGGAGATATTTGTATTTGACCATCATACTATGGCGGCGCCGCCGAGCTTTCCGGTGATAGTAAATCCGTGCGGCGATGTAACGTCTAATGCGCCGGCTAAGTTATGCGCTACGGCTGTATTATGGAGCTGGGCTTGGAAAGAAAATATAGCCTCGCACGAATGGCTTAAATATGCGCTTGATTTAGTTGCGCTGGCGACTATCTCGGACTGTATGCCTTTAAATAATTTAAATCGCTGCTTAGTTAAATATGGCTTAATGCTTATGCGCCGAAATCCCAGACGGGGTTTGAGCGCATTATTTGATTGTTTAGGCATAGATAAAAGGCGTTTAAACGAGGAGCAGCTGTCGATGAGAGTTATACCGTGCTTGAATGCGCCCGGTAGAATTTCAAGCGCAGATATTTCTGTTAGAGCTTTATTAGGAATGGGCGGCCCTGAAGCAGTGTATAACTGCGCAAGGGATATAGTGCGGGCTAATAGAAAGCGGCAGTCTATATCTGAAAAGATAGCAGTAAATATAAGCGAGACGGATGAATTTGTATTAAAGCATGTGCTGTTTGATGAGACTTGGCCGATAGGCGTATTGAGCGGCGTAGCGAGCCGGATATGTGCGCAGCGTCACAGTCCGGTTGCACTGGCAGCGCCGGTGTCAGGCAAGATACGCGGGACGTTGAGAGTGCCGGTCGGGGGCAATGCCGTCGGAATTTTGAGCGAAATTTCAAGCTTGTTGGACGCATGGGGCGGCCATAGATACGCCGCAGGCTTCTCGGTATTAATGCAGAACTGGCAGGAAGTTAAGAACTCGCTTGAAAATTTATTAGCTAAGATAGAAATTAAAGAAGAAGTAATGCAGGTGTTAAATATCGAGCCTAATTTAATTACGCTGGACGAGTGGCGCAGGATAAACGAGCTTGGGCCGTTCGGCAATGATAATCCGTGTCCGTTATTCTATACGCATCATGCCGCAAGCGATAAGATCGAGCCGTTAGGCCGCGACGGCAAGCATAGTTCAGTGAGAATTAATAATGCTAAATTATTAGCGTTTAATGCAGGCTTAGATGAGTTAAATAATTTTAATAAAAATATAACCGGCTGGGTCTATCATCCTAGAGTGGACTTTTGGCGCGGCGAAGAGCAGATACAGTTTATACTTGATTATGCTGTGACGCAGGGCAGGAGCGAGGTGTAGATTAAATTATGTCAGCAGCAGCGTTAAATGCGGAAGAGATAAGATCGATAGTAAAGAGCGTGCCGCCGCTTTCCGGCAGCGAGGACGTAAAAGAGATGGCGACATTGCGGGATGCGTTTTACTCGCAGGTGCCGGCTGAAAGTCAGGCCGAGTGCGTAAAGAGCGTGTGGCATGAGCTATGGTCAAAGTGCATGACGTTTTTAACGCCTGCCCAGATGCACCAGTTAGGGCGGGCGTTTGTATTTGCAGCTAAAGCGCATGAGAAGCAAAAGCGTAAGAGCGGCGATCCGTATGTAATTCATGTCTTAAACGCTGCGCTGATCTTAGCCGGAATGAAGTTAGACTTGGCGAGTTTAACGGCTGCGTTATTGCATGATGTGCTTGAAGATACGCCGGTTACGCCGGTAGAATTAAGCGAGCAGTTCGGTGAAGAAGTCGTGACGTTAGTTGACGGTGTGACTAAGCTGGGCAAATTGCCTTTTATGTCTTTTGAAGGCTATCAGGCTGAGAATTTGCGCAAAATGTTTATAGTCATGGCTCATGATATAAGAGTTGTTTTAATTAAGCTTGCGGATAGGCTGCATAACATGAGGACTTTGGGCGTCATGCGCCGTGACAAGCAAATTAGAATAGCTAAAGAGACTTTAGAGATATTTTCGCCGCTCGCTCATAGGCTGGGCATATCGCAGATTAAACGCGAACTTGATGATTTATCGTTTAGATATATTAATCCGGAAATATTTAATGAGATTAAGCATAAAGTTAAGAAGCGTCTGCCCGAGATGGAGAGCGTTATAAATAAGGGTATAGCGGTCTTAACTGAGAGACTTGATAAAGAGGGCATAGCCTGCAAGATTAAGGGCCGGACTAAGCATTATTATAGTATATATGAGAAGATGCAGCGCAAGAAGCTTGCAGTTGATGATTTATATGATATTTTAGCTATAAGAGTTTTAGTTGATGACGTAGCGACATGCTACGCGGTGTTAGGAATAGTACACGCTATATGGGTGCCGATACCCGGGCAGTTTGATGATTATATTGCCACTCCTAAAAATAATATGTACCAGTCATTGCACACGACCGTAATGGCCTTTGGAGCGCCGCTCGAAGTGCAGATCAGAACGCATGACATGAATAGATTAGCTGAGTACGGCATAGCTGCGCACTGGCTGTATAAGACTAAAGGCGTCTCGGCTGATAGTTTAGACGAGCGGTTAATGTGGGTTCGTCAAGCAATAGAAGATGAGCAAAGCTCAGGGGCTGATCCTGAAGAATTTTTAGATTTATTAAAGAGCGATTTCTTAACGAGTGAAGTCTATGCGTTCACGCCGCAGGGCAAGCCGTTAGTGCTGCCGAACGGCGCTACGACTATTGACTTTGCTTATGCAGTGCATACTGAAGTGGGCAATCACTGCGTCGGTGCGATGATTAATAACCGCATAGTGCCGCTTAATACGCAGCTGCACAGCGGCGATATAGTGAGTATAATCACGTCGCAGCAGGCTTCGCCGTCTCAGGACTGGATAAAGATAGTGAAGTCGAGCAAGACGCGCAGTAAAATTAGAAATTATTTTAAGCAAATTGAAAAGATTGATAGAAATGAGAAGATCGATCGGGGCTGGGAAGTCTTAGAGCGGGAACTGCGCAAGCGCGGCCTGAAGAATGACAAAGATAATAAAACTCAGGATGATTTTGCGCCGAGCTTAAATAAAGTAGCAAGCGACTTAGGCGTGAACGGCAAAGATGAATTGTTAATGAGCATCGGCTCGGGCAATTTAGGTGTCGGCAACGTCGCGCAGCGGTTAGTGCTTGCGTACTTGCAGCAACAGCATCATCAAAGCCCTGTAAGTCCTGATTTAAGCGCGATAAATCATAATACTCAGCCTGATAAGCCGCAAGGCCGCAAGCAGGACAGCGATATATTGGTCGAGGGCGAGGGCGGCGTGACTGTGCAGCTTGCTAATTGCTGCGCTCCTGTCCCGGGTGATGAGATAGTCGGCTACTCGACTAAGCTGCGCGGCATCACTATTCACAGAATAGACTGCCCGAATATTTTAAATAATTCACAGGTAAGTCAAGTCGTGAAAGTTTCATGGGCAAATAATAATAGTAATAATAATAAAAGATATATAGCCAGGCTAAGAATAGAGGGCTTGGATAGAAATGATTTATTCAGGGATGCGGCGCAGGCGGTGAGCCTTGAAGGCGGCAGCATCGCGGGGGTGAAGGCAAATACTATAGGCAATAGTTTAGCGAGAATTAAGCTTGAAATAAAAGTAAGAAATTTGGAGCATTTATACGCGATTATAGCGAGATTAAACGAAGTTAAAGGCATATTAGAGATCACAAGGGGTTAAAGAAAAATCATGAGATTATTAATTCAGCGTGTTAAAAAAGCGTCTGTATCGGTTGACGAGAAGGGCGCGGAGTTAAGCGGCGATAAGTTAGGCGAACTTGCGGAAATCGGCGAGGGCGTCTGCGTGTTAGTTGGCGTAGGCGTTAACGATACGGAGAGCGAGGCTGATAAACTTGCCGACAAGCTTGTTAATTTAAGAATATTTGAAGATGAAGACGGCAAATTAAATTTGTCGCTGTTGGATATTCACGGCGAGGCTTTATTAATATCGCAGTTCACGCTGTATGCGAATTGCAAGAAGGGGCGCAGGCCGTCGTTTATCGAGGCTGCAAGTGCTGAGAAAGGCCGCGAGCTTTATAATTATTTCGTCGAGCGGGTTAAAAATTATAATGTAGAAGTTAAGTGCGGGGTATATCAGTCGCATATGCTTGTAGAAATTCATAACGACGGCCCGACTACTATTATTTTGGACAGCGAGGACTTGAATTAAAATTAAAATTAAATTTAAATAGGCCGCCTGTCATATTGTGCTGTTGTACTATGCAGGCGGCCTTATTAAATTAATCAGTACGACTTGATTTATTATATCTCACCCGTAAACGCGAACATCATAGTATCAACGCGGCCTTTATCATCAAGCGAAAATTCAAGCCGGCTGTAGCCTTCGTCGAACAGATACGTTAAATTATCTTTGCTTTGACTTGTCGGCTTGCCCAAAATTTTTATAATTTTTTCCGGCTCGTCACCGATTTTTATATCGCCGAACTTCATACGGCCTTTAAGCACCGCTGCGCCGTTTAAATCATCATTAATATACTGCGCCGTATAATTTTCGTGCGTCATGACCGTGACAGTATAATTTTTATCTTGATCTTTCGATTTATTCACGACCGTGAACTTGACGTTATCGCCGGTGAATAACAGACGGGCCTTGTCGGGCGTGATGCCGAAGTCTTGATTTATGCGCGTCAATAAATTCATCAAGCCCTCGCTGCCGTCGAACTCATCGTCATAGAACGGGATTAAATATTCAGCGGCAACCCAGCCCGTGCCTTCGCCACGCGGCAGCTCTACTTCATACCAGCGCTTGCCGCCCATAACCCTTGAGCCTAATACTATAGCTTTATCGAACTCATTTAGCCTCGCTAATATCTCAGAATTTAAATTAGGCTGCTCGCGTATTCTTACGCTGTTGCCCGTGCATGACCCCATAGCCGGAAAAGTTTTAAAACCCGCAATTTCTTTAGCGTGAGCCGCGAAGCATAAAATTAAAATAAAAATTAAAATTAACGCAATTTTAAGCTTTTTTATCATTATTAATTGCCTCACTTGAATTACTTAAATTAAATGCTTGCTCGCGGGCGGCAAGTTCAGCCTCAAGCTCATTAAGCTCTTGCTCCCGCTCATCAAGCTCTTCTTCACGCGCGGCAAGCTCGCCTTCTTCAATTTCAATATCTATTTCCCGCTCTCTTAGCTCATATTCTTTGTCTATCTTTTCAGCAGTGATTGCATTTTCACGCCGGTCAAGTTCCTTCTTTCTTTCTTTGTTATCGCGCTCACGCTCGTTAAGCTGCCGCTCCAGTTCCTTAAGCTCACGCTCCTCTTGAGCAAGCTTAATGTCCATAGGCAATTGCGAATAGCCGTCACTGTCATCGCTGCTCTCGCTGCTGCTGTTAAACAAAAAATTCATTAAACCCATTTTAATCATCTCCCTGTCTTGCCTGCGCCTGCTCAAGGGCGCTTATCCTGCGTTCTTGAGCTTCAAGCTCTGCCTTAAGTTCGTTTAACCTGCGCTCCTGTGCATCAAGCTCTGCCTTAAGAGCTTTTAACCTGTCCTCTTGCGCATCGAGTTCCGGTTCACTGTCATGGCCGTTAAGCTTGCTTTCACGCTCTTCAAGCTCTGCCTTACGGCTCTTAAGCCTGCGCTCCCGATCATTAAGCTCTTCTTCCCGCGCATCAAGTTTACTTTCACGGTCAATATTAGCCAAGCTCCGTTCCATAAGCTTATTATGCTGTTCAGCAAACGCTAAGGCTATATCTGCCTCTTTATTCGTAAGGTCGAGATCGCGGCTGTCAAGTGCATACTCTTCATCATCAATAGCGCTCCTACGCGCGTAAAGTTCGCTGCGCCATTGATTAAGCTCTACAATTTTATTGCTGCGTGCAATGCTCTCATTAACGTATGAATCGCCTCTGTTATATAAACTCATTTTAAAATCACTCGCTTAAAATTAAATAAAATTAATTTAAATCTTGCTCTTGCTTTTTAATCTCGTCCTCGTCAAGTTCGATAAAGAAATCTGCCCTGTGCTTATACCATAGCCAAAGTGCGCTGCCTGCAAACGCGAAGCCTAATAACAAGCCAAATATAATATAATCAAGCCTTGCCTCACGGCCAAATAAAGTCCCGCCGTAGCCCGCAAGCGCGTAGCCAAATGAAATTACACTGAACATCGATAAAGTCGTAATAAATAATCTCATCTCTTAGCTCTCCATAATTTATAATTTTTGCGTGATAATTTTATTATAAAATAATTTTTAAAATTTTTACGGAGATGTTGTTTTGAATGAGCGAAATTAAAAAGCTGCCGATTTTAGATTTGAGCAGGGCGTTTAAAGACATTCACGCCGAAGTCAGCGAGGCAGTCGAACGCGTATTAAACTCTCAGGCGTTTATACTTGGCCCTGAAGTAAAAAATTTTGAGACGCATGTTGAAAATTATTTAGATTTGCAGCCAGAAAATGCGATAGGCTGCGCCTCAGGTTCAGATGCTTTGTTATTAGCGTTAATGGCTTTAGATTTAAAGCCCGGCGACGAGGTCATCACTACGCCGTTTACTTTCTTTGCGACTGCAAGCGCGATAACAAGACTGGGTGCAAGGCCGGTCTTCGTTGATGTTGACCCAGCGACTTATAATATAGACTTAAATCAAGCTTTAAATAAAATTAATAATAACACTAAAGTATTTCTGCCGGTGCATTTATTCGGTCAGACCGTGCCTATCGAGAAAATTTATGACGAGTTAAAGTCACGCGATATTAAAATAGTAGAAGATGCGGCGCAGTCGTTCGGAGCGTGGCGCAAAGTCAACGGCAGTATAGCTCGTGCCGGCGTGATGGGAGATGTAGGCTGCTATTCGTTCTTCCCGACTAAAAATTTAGGCGCGTGCGGCGACGGCGGCATGATAGTAACGCGCGATGCGAAGCTTGCAGCAAGATTAAGAAAATTAAGAGTACACGGCGAAGGCTCAACTTATTATCACGAAGAAGTAGGTTTAAACAGCAGGCTCGATGCAATTCAGGCTGCTATTTTAGACGTGAAATTAAAATATCTTGAGAGCTGGAACAAGCAGCGCCGCGAGCTTGCAGCAAATTATAAAAATTTATTTAATAATTATAATTTAAATGATTTTATAACGCCGCCGTCAGAGCTTGAAGATAACTATCATATTTATCATCAGTATGTGATAAGAGTTAAAGACCGGCGCGACGAGTTAATGCAATATTTAGAAGCAAATAATTTTATAACGCGCGTCTATTACCCGTTATGCCTGCATATGCAGACTTGCTTTAAATTTTTAAATTATAAGCCCGGCGATTTCCCAACAGCCGAGAAATTATCGAGCGAAGTCTTAGCATTGCCGATTTTCCCGGGATTATTAAGCAGTGAACAAGAGCGTTTAGTCAGCAAGATTAAAGAATTTTTTAAATAAATTTTAAAAAAATTTTAAAAAAATGCGGAAAATTGGCGTTTGCCTCTTGTAATATTTTAAGTTATTCGCTAAAATGCGGTAATAATGCAATTTGAATTTGCAAATATCGAATTTGGAGGCGTTATTTTATGACTAAGACAGAATTTGTGTCTAACGTTGCAGAGGCAGTGAAGCTTACGAAGAAGGACGTAGCAGCAGTTATCGACGCGGCGCTTAAAGAGGTCGGCGATGCTCTGGCTAAGGGCGACAAGTGCACGTTCGTAGGGTTCGGCTCGTTCGAAGTGAGAGAGAGAGCAGCCCGTGAAGGCCGCAACCCGCAGGATCCGACCAAGCCGATTCATATTCCGGCCCGCAAAGTCCCGGTCTTCAAGGCAGGCAAAGGCCTTCGCGACATCGTCAATAAGTAATTTAAAATTTAATTTTAAAATTTTAAAAAGCGCACGGAGATATTTATTTAATTTATCCCAGTGCGCTTTTATTTTTATAAATAATTTTTTAGAATTTCAAACGTCTTATCAGCAGCGCCGCCTAAACTTGAGCAGTATTTTCTGCAGGCATCCTGAATTTTAATTTTATTATCGGGCTTCAACGCATCGCGCCACGCTGTAAATAATTCATAGTCATTATGCACGCAACGGGCAGCACCCATTAAGTCCATGCGCTCTGTGTCAGGGAAGTCCGTCATGAAAGGTCCGTGAGCTAAAGGCGTATTAAATAATACAGGCTCAAACGGATTTTGGCCGCCCTTGTCAACCAAGCTGCCGCCTACAAACGCTGCGCTCGCCGCCGCGTATAACTCAAATAATACACCGATCTTATCTACGACAACTATATCTATATTTGC
>JAFUXM010000133.1 GCA_017470785.1 Synergistaceae bacterium | reverse complement strand
ATTAATTCAAATCCTGAATTTAATAAAATGATCGAGAGCATTAAACGCAGCATAATTAATAATTAGTAAATAAGCGCTAATTTTAAATTTAATATTATTTTTCCAAAACGATTCTATAAGTATTAAGTATAATGGGAAAAAAAATATGCTAAAATGATATAGCTAAATTTGTTTTAAAGGAGTTGTTGCAGATGTTGAATATTACCATAGATGAATATACAAGTAAAAGCAGTGCTTTTGAAAATTCATTAGATGATAATTATAAGAAAAATAATGGCATTTTCTATACTGATGTACAACTCTCAAGATTGATAATCAGCTATCTGAAAATAAATGATGATAAATCAGTATTTGACCCTTGTTGTGGAACAGGTAGCTTTTTGTATGCTGCTCTTGAATATGGATGTCAAAAAGTATATGGAGCTGATTTAGATGCTAAGGCTGTAAAATTATGTAAGAGTGTCACAGGACTTACCTCAACTGTAAAAAAAATCGATACTCTTGGGCGTAATGGTAAAAATGTACTAAGAACAATAGGATTAAGAGAACAGGCAGATTATATTGTCGGAAATCCGCCTTATTGTCCTATTGAGAAAGACATTGTTGTAGACACCAGCGATTATTTATTTCAAAGAAATGTTAGAGATGCCGGTAATAATCTGTTTATTGCAGCATTATACCGTTCTTTTGAATTGGCAAAGCAAGACGGAATAATTTCGTATATCGTTCCCAAAAATTTTCTTCATGTCCGCCGTTACAGCCTTTTACGAAAACGCATACTTCATGAAAAAACTATTATCTCTATAATAGACATTGGGGCATATTTTCCAAGTGTTAGAGGAGAACAAATTATAATAACTATGAAGAATAGCAATATTCGGAATAATAGTATAAAACTTCTCAAACTTATAGATAACTCATTTCAGGAAATGTGTACTGTTGAGCAGAAATTTTATTCCGATGAGATACTTTTATTCAAAAGTATCGAAGAATACAACATATACTGCAAACTTGAAGAAACTTACATGAAGTTTTCTGATATATGCACTGGATATGTAGGTAGAGGAAAATCTCAATCTGCTGATGCTGTAACTGGAAAAGATATAAGAAAATTTGGCTTTAAAAATCGTCCTGTGCCTGAAAAGGGAAATCAGGTTTTTATCCAAAATATATATAGTGCTGAATCTGGAATTATTGCCAGTTTTGCTGGAAGCGAGTTAGAAGCTAAACAGACTGTTACAGTGTTCACTGATGGTGACGAGAGAATGTGCCGTTATATGGTTGGAATACTTCATTCAAGACTGTGTAATTTTTATCTGCTGAAATTTTGCTATAATAGTTCTAAACTGACAATGCATACAGATGCTAAATATTTGCATAAATTGCCATTAAAAAAAGAGGATAGTGCTCTGTTCGACCAACTGGTAAATCTTGTAAAAGCTCTTGAAAACAGAGATTATATGAGTGAAATATGGTTTGAAATGCTTGAAGAATTAAATAAACTTGTATATAATATATATGGCATAAGCGATTCTGAGAGTAAATATATTGATAAAGAAATGGTGATTTTACAGTCAAAGAGGTGGAGAAATGATAAGTGAGGATAAGAAATGCAATGATTTGACTGGAAAAGAGTGGCTGCAAAATTCATTTAGTATTTGGCGTAATTTGGGCAAAACTAAGGAAGAAAAAGACTTAAAACACCCTGCTTCTTATCCTGTTTCATTGTGTGAGAAGTTAATCCGCACTTTTTCAAAGAAAGACTCCAATGTATTAGACCCTTTTAGCGGCATAGGTTCAACAATGGTTGCTGCACATAATTTGGGGTGTTCTGGAACGGGGATTGACCTTTCTGATGAGTTTACAGAAAAAGCAAAAGCCAGAATAGAAAATGATACAAACATTACGCTTATAAGTGGAGATAGTTTTCAGGAATTAGATAAATTAAAGGCTAATAGCTTTGACATCTGCATAACTTCGCCGCCATATTGGGATATTCTCAATATGAAACGAAGTGCTGACAAAAAAGAGACTGTGAACTATTCAAATAAAGAGAATGATATGGGAAATATTCCTAATTATGACGAGTTTATTAGATTACTGGGCGACTTGTTTGAAAAGGTACAGCGGTGTTTGAAATCTGGCGGCTACTGTATTGTGAATGTAATGGATATTAGAAAAAAGAGCATTTTCTATCCGTTTCATAGCGATTTAGCAGCGGAACTTTCAAAAAGAGGATATATATTTGATGATATTATTATTTGGGACAGACAAGCTGAATATAACAATATGCGTCCATTGGGGTATCCGTATAAGTTCAGAATCAATAAAGTACATGAGTACATTTTAATATTTATAAAGAAATGAGGAATTTTTTATGTATAACGACCTGCTGAAATTTTTGTCTGACGAAGATAATTTTTTCATTGAGGCAGAGGCTAAGCCGGACAGAATGACGAGTTTTATTAATGATTATAATAAAAGTTACAGTCCCCAAATTACATTATATTCTGATGGGATTATCCTTTTACAGGATGATGCAAACAAACGGGGACTTGAACTTAGATTGTATGTACGGTCTTGTCCGCCCACAAATGTAAAATCATTAGGTTTTACTCATAATAATGCATACAGAAGCGACTATTCATACAGACTGAATGATAATAAAATTATAAAGTCTTTGCTTAGTGATGGCTACAGAATAGGTTTGAATTAAATTATGAATAATGAAATGGCATATCTGTTGGGAATGATTTGCGGTAACGGAGAAATAAATAATAGTTCTGGAACCTCAATCATATCAATTGAAATCCCGCATAAAAAATTGCAAACAGAAGATTTTCATGATGTCAAAATTTATGTAAAAGCAAGTATAGCAGATATTCGCAAGGTATTAGAGCCTTTGATTAGTTCGGGAATATCGTTTACACAGAATGAAACTCTCACAATTTTGTCGTTTTCAAAGCCGGAAGAAGATTTTTTGATGAGAGAAATCCTGAGGTATGTAGGTGCTGCTGTTACGCATAGCAATATGAGGATTCATAATGATGTGTTTTCATTTACTACCGACCAGAAAAAGATGTTTCTTAGAGGCTTTTGTGATGTGACTGGATATATCAGGCGAAGTAATTATTTTATAGATAAATATAAACATAGAGTATACATTGAAATTCCCAATAACTGGTTTATGGTTATTGATATTTGCAATCTTCTCAAGGATGTGGGGATTCCCGTGCAAAATATTGACTGGGCGCATCCGAATATGAGAGATAGTAAACTTACAAAATATAATCAGGGTAAGCCAAATTTCTGGAAAAAAGAGCATCAAATCAAGATTTATGCAAATGAGTTCCTTCCAATAGGATTTGGAGTTATTCATAAAACACAAGCATTGCAGACGTACTCCGATGAATTGGTAGCAGGATTTAAGGCTAATAATATCGTGGCCTCAGATGTAACACATAACTTTTATTGGGAAGTGAATAGTAAAAATAAAGTCAAGCCTCATCATCCATGTGAAAGTGATATTTCTCTGCCGACACAAATTAGAGGCAAACACTATGATTCGTGGAAACAAATCGCAGAAGATTTAGGCTATGGTAAATAATCAAAACGTAAAAAATGAATTTGAACTTTATGAACCTATGCGATTATGGTTAGATACTTATCTAAGAGATAAATATAAGGGCTTTGAGATATTGACAATTGATGCACATAGTGAGAGGCTTGATAAAGTACTCAATAAATATGGGATTATTAATAGCACTGCAACAGGCGTTGGCATTCAGATTGATGTTTTAGGAATTGCCAGAAAGAATAATAATATAAAACTATTTTTCATTGAAGCTAAAAAGGCAAGTCTCACTTTGCGTGATTTAGGACAGTTATGGGCATATTGCAAACTGATTGACCCCGAGGAAGCATTTCTCATGACATCAGTTGATTTGGGCAGCCTTAATAAATTACTGAATACTTTCAAAAGAGAGGATTTACTTGATTTCGGTGATGGTAAAAAAATTAAAAAAATGAAAGTAGCAGTATGGAATTTATCAACATCTTCACCTGAAATGTCAACTATGATTCCCAAAATATAGTATCCTTTCTGCATTTCTATTCTAAATCTCCATAATGATAATTTCAGAAAAATAATTTTTATTATTTTTAAGTGCTTTTACTTATTTTGAAAGTGCGTTGACTATAAATCAGCGCCCCTTAATTTAAGAGGCGCTGTTATATTAATAATTATATTATTTTATTCCCACTCGATAGTTGCAGGCGGCTTTGACGTGACGTCCATTACAACTCTATTAATATCTTTAACTTCGCTGCAAATACGTTTTGCAGTCTTGTCAAGCACGTCATACGGTATCTTGACCCACTCGGCGGTCATTGCATCTAACGAATGAATTGCACGCAGTACTACAGCTTGGCCGTAAGTTCTATTGCCGTCAGCAACTCCGACTGCACTGACCGGCAGCAGCACGCAGAACGACTGCCATATATCATCGTAAATTCCGGCGGCCTTTAATTCCTCACGGAAAATTGCATCGGCCTGTCGTAAAGTATCAAGCCGCGGCTTAGTGAGTTCGCCTAAGCACCTGACACCAAGACCCGGCCCGGGGAACGGCTGCCTCTTAACAAAACTCTCGGGCATGTTAATCATCTTAGCAACCTCGCGCACTTCGTCCTTAAATAAATCTCTAACCGGCTCGAGCAATTTTAAATTCATATGCTCGGGCAGGCCGCCGACGTTGTGATGAGACTTTACAAGTCCCTTGCCGTCAGTGCCGCTCTCGACTATGTCAGGGTAAATAGTCCCCTGTAAAAGCCACTTGACCCCGCCGATTTTCTTTGCCTCAGCTTCGAATACATCTATAAACGTCTTGCCGATGATCCGCCGCTTCTGCTCAGGGTCAGTCACGCCTTTAAGCTCGGTCAAAAATAAATCTGCTGCATCTATATGCCGCACTGACAAGCCCATATCTTTATACGAGTTCATGACTAACTCAGGCTCATTAAGCCGCATTAACCCATGATCTACGAAGATGCACTCAAGCTGGCTGCCGACAGCCTTATGCACAAGCATAGCCGACACGCTAGAGTCAACGCCGCCTGACAGCCCGCAGACTACTTTGTCAGAGCCTACCTGCTCACGTATCGCATTAACCGTCCTATCAACCCAGCCGTCCAAATTCACCTCAAACGGGCGGCGCATGTTATTCTTCTCCAAGATGATCGCCTCCATCTTTCAAATAAAATATTAATTTTAATAAAAATTAATTTGAATTTAATATTTTATCTAAATTTAAATCGCTGTCAAATTTTATCTCGCGTTGACTTTCACTAAGCGCAGCAAAATATATTTTAATTAAATTTTTGCTCGGCCAAAAATTATTACGCTCCGGCCACTCGGCGATTAATACGCAGTCCGGAGCGTCGATATAATCATCAAGTCCCAGCGCGTCAACTTCGGCCTGAGTGTTCAGCCTGTATAAATCCGCATGAGCTATTATTAAATTATTATTTGCCTTATACTCGTTAATCAGCGTGAACGATGGACTTTTGCAGTTCGCTGCGCCTAACGCCTCGCAGATGCCGCGGGTGAATACAGTCTTGCCTGTGCCTAAGTCGCCGTGTAATAATACAGTCATGCCGGGCTTTAAAATCTTTGCAAATTTAGCTCCAAGCTCACGCGTCACGCGTTCACTTTCAGATTTAATCGTCAGCATTATCATTATTATTTTTGCGCTGCCTATGCTTAATCACTGCCCTTAATATCAAGCATGATACTATAAAACATGCAGCAGCTAAAACGCTTTTAGGAATTTCAAGGCTGCCCGCGCCTGAGCCTGCAAATTTATTTATTCCGAATATAAACGCAATCGCCACGCAGAAGCTAATTACGCTCATGATAATTCCGCGCCGCTTGATGCGCTCGGTCTTTTTAATCTCCTCGTCCCAGTCGACGCGTGGCCTATGCCTGTATCTATTATTCATCGCTTAAATTTTTTAAATTTCTTAAATTTTTAATTGCGGGTCTTAAATTATCGGCTATCTCGCTGGCTAAAATTCCGTCAACGCCGTAAGCCTCACGCAATAAATCGCCGGCCATGCCGTGAACGCTCGCGCCTAATAAAGCCGCGTCAAAGCTATTAAGGCCGTTAGCTAAATATGCGCCGATGCAGCCTGATAATACATCGCCAGACCCCGGCACTGCTAATTCAGCTCCGCCGTAATTAATCTCTTCAAGCTCTGAATTATTGCTCGCGATTAAAGTATTATGGCCTTTAAGCACTGCGCAGCCGAATAACTCGGCTAATTTCTTTGCGCTCTCGTTTCTATTAGCTCGTATCTCTTGAGCTGTTAAATTTAATAATCTTGCGGCCTCGCCCTCATGCGGCGTTATCACTGCGTCAGCTCTCGGCTGCAAATTATCACGTACGACGCTTAACGCATATAGTCCGTCGCCGTCAACTAAAAGTTTATTCGGCCATTGCTGCCACATGCCGATTGTGAATAACATAGCCTCTTTCGAGCGGCCTAAACCCGGGCCTATCACAGCTGCTTGATACTCTTCGGCTTTGCTCAACGCTGCCTTCAGCCACTGGTCGCTCTCGCTTAGCGGCAAGTAAACTAATTCAAATAATTTTGCAGCGCACGCATTGCACACTTCAGGATAAGATAACAAAGTCACAACGCCTGCGCCCGTTCGCAATGCTCCAAGTGCTGCAAGAGCCGGAGCACCGGTGTAATTTAAGTCAAAGTTTTGAAGTGCTGAGATGCCAAAACGTTCTTGAAACGGCGTCGGCGCAGCTGCCTCTTGCTTAGTCACATAGCCGCCTGCTATTAACAGCCTGCCCCGGTCGCCCTTGTGCATGTCATCACGCCTTACCGGCAATAAATTTTTAAGCTTGTTATTAATAATTTTATTCACCTGTTCCCTGTTTGAGTGTAGAGTTTAATTTAGTTTATTTATTATATAATAAATAATATTTTTTATAATTTTTAATTTTAAAAAGAAGGCTTGCGATGTTTGGAACGGATATAGGCATAGACTTAGGGACCGCATATGTTTTGATATATGAGAAGCAGCACGGAGTGATACTGCGCGAGCCGTCGGTCGTGGCAGTTGATCAGGACAGCGGAGAAATTTTAGCAGTGGGCGACGAAGCGAAGAAGATGGTTGGCCGTACGCCCGGGGCTATTACGTCAGTCAGGCCGCTGCGCGACGGAGTGATTGCAAATTACTCGATGACTAAAGCGATGCTGCAGCACTTCATGCGGCGGGTGACTAAAGGACTTAATAGATTATTTAGAAATCGGGCGATGATCTGCGTGCCGTCGGGTGCGACTGACGTTGAGCGGCGGGCTGTGTTAGAAGCTGCGCTTGAGGTCGGCGCTAAAGAGGCATATTTAATCGAAGAGCCAATGGCCGCAGCTATCGGCGCAAATTTAGATGTCGAAGAAGCACGCGGCAAGATGGTCGTTGATATAGGCGGCGGCACGACTGACATTGCCGTTATATCGCTGGGCGGCGTAGTAAAATCTACATCTTTAAGAATCGGCGGCGATAAATTCGACGAGAGCATCATGCGCTATTTGCGGCGGCAATATAATTTATCGATTGGAGAGCAGACGGCAGAGAATTTAAAAATCATGATCGGCACGTGCATCCCGTTAGAGGAAGATAAACGCATGACTGTAAAAGGCCGTGACTTAGTGCAGGGCTTGCCCCGTCAAGTTGAAGTGACGAGTTCAGCCGTGAATATGGCGTTAGGCGACATGGTTCAAAGCTTGATTGACGGAGTGCGCAACGTGCTTGAGCAGACGCCGCCGGAGCTGTCGGCTGATATTATAGACCGGGGTATAGTCTTGACCGGCGGCGGCGCATTATTAAACGGTTTAACTGAATTAATCTCACAGCAGACGGGCATTAGCTGCTTCCAAGCTGAAAGCCCGATGGACTGCGTCGCCCTCGGCACGGGTAAGGCTTTAGCCGAAATGGATAATTTAAAGAACTCAAGCCGCAGCAACATGATTATTAATTTGCGCAAGAACAGCCGCAGATTTTAATTTTAAATTTAATTTAAATTTAAATTTAATCCGAATAAATTTATAGAATTATATTTAGTGATATTTGGGAGTGTGAAAGGTGCACAGAGGACTTTACGCCGCTTGTTCGGCGATGCTTGTTCAGGAGACGAACTTAGACGTCACTGCAAATAACTTAGCTAATGTCGATACGCCGGGATTTAAGAAGCGTGTATCGGCCAATGCGGAGTTCAGCGCCTACATGGACCGTATAGAAAAAATTTCGGAAGACGGCGAGACTAAATTAATGACCACGCCGCCTTTCACTATGAACTGGCGCGGCAAGCAGACTATCGGCACGATGGCGCTTGCTAATATATATTCAGAAGACGTGATGGACACAAGCCCCGGGGTTGTTAAGACTACTGAAAATCCGTTGGATGTTGCGATAGACGGCCCGGGTTTCTTTGCCATTGCGGACGAAGAGGGCAACACGTATTATACCCGTGAGGGCAATTTTACGCTGGACGGCGCAGGTAATATAATTACGCCGAACGGAATGCAGCTGCAGGGCAACGGCGGCGGCCTTTCAGTCGGCAATGCAACAAGCATTAATATAAATCGCCGCGGCCAAGTCATTGCGGACGGCAATGTAGTAGGCAATTTGCAGATATTTAACTTTGAGCGGCCTACGTACTTAAGGCATGTGGGCAAAAATTTACTGGCCGTTACGCCACAGTCAGGCGAGGCTGAGGGCGTGGCAAACCCGAGATTTTTTGAACATGCTTTGGAGATGTCGAACGTGAGCGTAGTTGAGGAGATGGTCAGGATGATCGAGGCGCAGCGTGCTTACGAAGGCGCATCGAAAGCTTTAATGACTCACGATGAGCAGACCTCACGCTTGATTACGTCTTACAGCCGCGGCTAAATTATTTTAAATTAAATTATATTTAAGCTATATATAATAAGAAGAAGTTTGGAGGAATTTAATAAATGTTAAGATCGCTTTGGACGAGCGCATCGGGAATGATTGCGCAGCAGACGCATTTAGACGTAGTGTCGCATAACTTAGCCAACGTTAATACTCAGGGCTATAAGAAGCGCCGCGCGGACTTTGAGGACCTGATGTATCAGATTTACAGAGAACCCGGGGCGCCAGTTGAGCCGAACTCTGTTATCCCGACGGGTATTCAAGTCGGTCTCGGCACGCGCGTTATCGCAACGCCGAGCTTCGGAGTTCAGGGCAACTTTCAAATAACAGATAATCCGTTGGACTGGGTTATAACAGGCGATGACGCATATTTTCAGGTCACGCAGCAGGACGGCACGATTGCATATACAAGAGCCGGCGCATGGCAGCTTGATAACGACGGTAATATAGTCAGTGAGGACGGCTTGTTATTAGAGCCTGCTATGACCGTGCCGAATAATGCTGAGAGCATAAGCCTTTCTAATACTGGACTTGTCAGCGTGAGAATAGCCGGTGAGACGGCGCAGCAGGAGATCGGCCAGCTTGAATTAGCGAGATTTATAAATCCTGCCGGATTAAGAGCAGTGGGCGACAGGTTATTTGTCGAGACGGACGCGAGCGGTGCGCCGAT
>JAFUXM010000132.1 GCA_017470785.1 Synergistaceae bacterium | reverse complement strand
TAGATCATTTTTGGTATTGGCTCTAGAAAAAAAATCACTGATTCAGTTCCATTTTTTCAAATATTTGATGATGTTATTTATTCAATTTTTAAAGTTCTTTAACTATAATATGCTTAAAACCAGCCGGTGAGTTAATCATTAAAGTCTTGCCGGTCTCCAAAAATATTTTATCTTGATCATAGACTATGACTTTGTCAATGTCAGCGTCCCATTGAGTGAGTTTAGCGCGTTTTAATAAAAGCTGTTCGCCGGCCTCTCCCTCGAATATCAATGACTTTAACGGCTTGGGTTCATAGGCGAACCCGTTTAATATAGGGCCGCCTAAACTTAAATCATCGACGAGTTTCTGCATGTTCCATGTTTTGCCGATGCCCGGGGCAGCGACTATGACGCTCACATAATCACGCGGGAACATACCGGCTATGGTCTCTTGCTGCTGCAGTGGGGCATTTTTGTCAAGCTTAGTCCGGCACTTGAGCAAGACCTGAAGGGGCGAATAATCCTCGCGCTGCTCTTCGCTCATAGAGGCCCATTTAAGATGCGCGTTTAATTTTGCGCGGGTTTTTTCTTCGCCGTACTCGCAAAAATAATCATTCCAGTCTGACTTGCCGTCTGCCTGCAAAAATGCGTCAAACTGCGGGGCAAAAACGCCGTCGAGTTTATATTTTTTATTTGCAGCGTCAGCATGGTCAAGGCCGGGGTTATTGCCTTGCTTCCTTGCGGTCTCGGCGTCGTTATCGGCCATAATAATAATTTTATGCTGCTTAAATTCTTTGCGCAGCGCTTCGGCCGTCTTGTCAATGCCGTAGCAGCTTATAGCGCAGACTACAGGGCAGCCGGTAATTTCGTATAAAGTCGCGCCGGTTGCATAGCCCTCACAGATTATAATCGGCTTGCTTGTATCGTCTTTTGCCTTATCTAAATCTATATTAAAGAACGCGCCGCTTGTACTTGTGTCTTTAGCAAAACGTTTAGAGCCGTCGGGCAATATGCGCTGCATACTCTTAAATTCGCCGCGTATATTGCGTAAGGGCAAGAGAATATTGCCGTACTTATCGCTCTTTAACTCGCCGTGTATGCCGACTTTTTTATTTTTTAAATATTTTAATTCCGGATTAATTAACTTCGGCGCGTTATTAAATTCAGCCTTTGCATTAGCAAGTCCCTCGGCTTTGGCGCGGGCTTCCTGCTCCTTGTGCTCGTCTTGAACACGCTTTGCTTCGGCCTTAAATTCCGGTGTCTGTGACATAGCATAATATTTATCATATTGCTTATCGCCCTTTAAGGCTTTAAAATCAAAGCGCCATTTGACCGCGTCCGAACTGTATTTATAATTAATTGCATAACCGGCGGGGCAGCCGTCGGAGTGAATGCAATACTCGCCGGCCCCGGCGCTCTCCCGTTTATTTTGGTCGCCTGCAACGCAATAACGCGTCTCTTTATCTAAGACTAATTCAATATTATTAATCGGAGCAAGCGCGCCGCCCTCGGCTGAGTTTAAAAATTCCGCAAACTGCTCTTTAATTAAATGTTCAGGTACCGGTTGATAATTTGCCACATATGCGAGCCTCCTTTAACCCTTCAAACCCGCAGCAGCAGGCAGTTAATGCACTTTCCTGCCGCTGCGTTTTTTTAAATAAATTAAATAAAATTAAAAATGCGCGTCTGCGTCATCTAATAAATCTTTTAAAACTTTCTGCGTATAAAATAACTTGTCTGTTATGACTTGCAGGCATCTGCGCATTTTCTCAAGCTGTCTTATATCTTTGTCTAATCCATCGAGTGCGTCTTTAATATAAAAAGCTCTGTCGTCTTCAGCCATATTGCGCTGCTCGGCCGGTTTTAATTTCTTCAAGCGGTGAACGATCATTGCTGGTGAGCCTAATTCTGCAATATCAGCTATGCGGCGTTTCATCTGTTCATGCTCTGCTGCAAGTTTTGCGAAAGCGTATGCGGCTTCGCGGTGTTCTTTGAGATAGCTGTTAGTAAAGTGGGCGACCGAGTTATCCAACGGCGTAACCGTGACCGTGCCGTCGACATTAAACTTGAACTTCACGCCCTCTTTTATGCATTCATAAAATAAATTCTCGGCTAAAGTTTCTGCCATTTTGGCCTGCAGCTCCGAGTTATCGACATTGCGGCATCTATTGTCCGCATACGGTCTTATAAGCCGCGCGAACTCAAGTGTAAGTTCCGGTGCGCTGTTACGAAGCTTATTGTTAATATAACACGCCGCCTCGCTGTCTTCAGGGTACACCGCTGCAAGGTCGTCTCTGTTAAATTTAGCATTCAAGCCATGAGCCTTGTACTTTTCAAATAAACTTCTTGCTATGTTCTTAATCGTCTTTGAACTCATATTATTTCCTCCTAAAAATTTTTAATTCAGGCAACGGCCTGAGCATCTTGTTCTTGACGTAATATCTGCACTCATGCCATAACTCTCCTGTTCCAAACTTTGGCTGCTTCCTCTTTAGTGAAGCGGGCGCCGCCTGCTGCAAAACACGTCTTGCAGATTACTTTAAATCTAAAATAGCTCATAGTCCGTATGCAAGTCTTAAAGCTTCCGCAGTGCGGACAGGGCTTTAAATTAATTTCACTCATAGCTGCAATTCATTCTGAATTAAATATTAAATAAATTTAAAACGGCACGTCGCTGTCATCATTGCCATTAACCGGCAGATTTTGCGGCTTGGATGGGAACGGCTCGAACGCATCAAAGTTATTGCCGCTATCAAAGCCCGAACTTGGATAACTTGAACTTGAGCCGCCATCGTCCTTGCGTTTGCCGCCCGCAAATCTAATGTCGCCTGCGATCAATTGCGTTTCATAAATGTTATTGCCGTTGTTGTCTTGCCGTTTGTTGCGTCTGATTTTACCCTCGACATAAAGCTGCGCCCCTTTGATGCAGTACTGCGCGATAAGCTCGGCGGTCTTGCCGAAGGCCGTAAACGGTATGAAGTCGACCGCATTCTCCCATTCGCCGTGCGAGTTCTTGACCTGATAATTACTTGCTAAGTCAAAATACAGATACGTAACGCCGTTTGAACTATGCTTAAGTTCTGGGTCTTTGCATAAAGTCCCGAGTACCGTCACTCTGTTTAAGCCTCTTGATGACATAAATATTATGTTCCTTTCTGTTTTAATTTTAATTTAATTTTTTTAATTGACTGGGCAAGGCTGCATTATGCCCAGTCAAAATTATTTAATAACCGTGCGTGATATTTGCGAGAGCCGCTGAGTATAAATCGCCGGGCAGGCCGTCCGCTGCACGTATAGCTGCACGCTCTTCTAATAAATCTTTAATCAGCCGGTCGCTCTCTGACATTTTCACTATAAGCCGGGCACGGAGCTCAGGTGAATTTTGCAATGCCCTCTTTGCGCTCTCGGCTGCGTCGCCGCCGCCTATCACTTCTAAGTGCCAATCGCTGAATTTCAGTTTAAGTTTTAAATTTGCTGTTTTGCAGCTCTCTAAAAACTTTTCAGCCGTCATTGCGGCCAATTTATTTATTTATCCCTAATCTTTCATCAAGCATTGCCCTTGCAGTCTGGCCGATTTTGATTAGCCCCTCGGTCTTGATTTTATTTAAGTCAGCGTTGCCGCCGTGTGTACCGAAGAATACCGCCTGATCATCGCTGCGCATATCTAATGCCTTCATGAGTTTCATGATTTCAGCTCGCATTTTCTCGTCCTGCTGCGAATTATCCGACAC
>JAFUXM010000131.1 GCA_017470785.1 Synergistaceae bacterium | reverse complement strand
TCTACCGCCGTATAGTCCTGAATTAAATCCGATAGAACATTTTTGGAATTGGCTCAAGAAAAAAATCACTGATTCAGTTCCATATTTTCAAAAATTTGATGATGTTATTTATTCAATTTTTAAAGTTCTTTAACTATAAGTGAATCATTAAGCGAATAATGC
The DNA here is from genome assembly GCA_017470785.1 of Synergistaceae bacterium. Classification (GTDB taxonomy): domain Bacteria; phylum Synergistota; class Synergistia; order Synergistales; family Aminobacteriaceae; genus JAFUXM01. Next base: position 9,219 of record JAFUXM010000131.1, on the reverse strand, counting down.
CCTCTGGGAGCATAAAGGCCAAAGTTCTCCTGACGTTCCGTAAATGGATTCTCTCCCCATCCTTTTGCATTAATTATCATTTTTGCAAATTCTTTCATCATGCCTAAATTATTTTCTTTGCCGGTCAGCAGATATTGAGCTAAGTTTAAGAAATTTGCAATATTTAATCTTGCCCTTTGCTAAAGGTCTGACGTCTCCTTCGGGAGCTTCATGAAAGCTTCGAGCATGGCAGTTATGAAATCGGCCGTCCGAGGGAGCATAAACTCTTCCTCAGCCTGTTTCATAGCGTATTCAAAGTAAAGGTGAAGGGCGTGTAAAGGCAGATCTGCCGTGATAAATTTTGGGGTCTCATTTGATGCAGATACATAACACTGCACGAGATCATCTTGTACTATGTATTCATCGCCGGTTTCGACATTAACATGGAAAATTGGAGACGGGTCAATGTAGAAGCCGTTTTTAGTAAGATATTCCCTTGCATCATCATTGATATGAGACGGCAGATTAGCTGAATCTACACGTGATAGATCTGGCGTTGAGTTCATCAGGTCAACAAGATTTTTTTCCGGAAGCCATGCATAACGATGGTCTGAGCCCGCATGTTTTAATAAGTAATACTCAGATACCCAATGCGCCTCACTTGAATAAAATGAAGAAAAATCTTTTGTAATAAAAGAACAAAGAATCCAAGGATCGCCTTTTTCATCCTTAGTACGTCCTTCAGCCATTATAACTGTTCCGCGCGGCAGTACAAAATGTGAATAATTAGATACAGGATACTTACCCGGCAGCAGATACGGGATTAATTCTTCCTCAAGCTGGTAAGGCCGTACAGACGAGAAAGGCTCGTAATCCGGCATCGGCCTAAAGGCAGATAAATTTGCAATCCCAATAACGGCCTTGTCTTTTACGATCTTTATAAGTTTTCCGCTATATTCATCATGGAACGGATATCCCTCGATCACATCGCCATAAGCCAATGCTTTTTTTGTAGAACTATCAATATCATAAAGTATATTATCTTGTATCATCAGCCACCCTCCGTCAGGTCTGTCCAAGACTTCGCTATAATCTTGGCCTTCCTTCAGAACCAAGGTGAGTTGATCCGTGACGATATAACGCTTAGGTATATTTGAAAAATGCGCTGCCGCTAACTTCTGGCCATCCTGCTCATCTAAAGCTTCAAATTTTCCGGTCTGTGAAGCATTAGATAAAAGATTATAGACAGGTAAATTTCTCCACTTCTTATAAAATGGAAGTGTTAAATCTTTGAGATAATCAAAGGCCGTTTTGTTCTCCATGCTGCGTATATTCACATCTGCTCCGGCATTAAGCAGTATTTCAACAATATCAGGCCGCCCTGCAAATATTGCCTGAGTTATATAAGGACATGAATTAAAGAAAATGCGTCGCCTTTCCGCCGGCAGCTTATTAAAAATTTCCATTGCACTATTTGTGTCGTCTTTGTCACCTATAATATTTATTATTACAACTTGTCTCTCATTTTCTGGAAGTTGAACATGATAATTAATATCTGCTCCAGCTTGAATTAATGCATTTACTATTGTTGTATCAGGGTTAATCCGAGAGTTGAAAAGCGCATTATAAAGTGCGTTTTGGATGTCTCTGTCGGCTCCAAGTTTTATTAACTCATTGACGATATCTGCGTTTGACGAATGACATGCAGCTATTATTAAAAGGGACTCACCTCCGTCAATAATATCATTAGGAGACATATTGTAACGCTTCATGAACTTATGCAGCATTTCTACAGACCCTGATTTACATATTTTTATGAAATCAGCCCGAGAAGGTTTGTACTGCTCACTGGTAACCGGCTTAGCAAATTTGGCAGACACCCAAACGACCTTTTTATCATTTTCATTTTCAGAGATAATATCTGAATTTTTAGAGCCGTCATCGTATAATCCAACTAGCCACTTTGCCCCGTCAGGATGTGTCCATTCGCCTAAATAATCTATAGCGCCCAGCATTTCCTTATTCTCTTTTCCGAGAATATTTGCCTTAGTGTTGGGCTGAGAACGGAGACGTACGTCATAGCCAATTATAATAATTTTACTGAACTTAGGGTCATAAAAGAAAGTGCCTTTGTCTCTTATGTATGCCGGAACTTTCTTTTCAGCGACCATTTTTTCAATTTGAGCTGCGCTGGAATTTTGCAAGGCAACATCCGGCTTTGGAGAAGTTATAATTGCGGCTTTTAAACGTTCAAATGCCTGAGATTTTTTCAATCTTGAGCTTTCCGGAAGTTCCAGTGCGTAATCAAGGGCGGTTTTGCCGTCTGCACTGCGGATGCCTTCATCAGCATTTACGTCAAGCATTATGTTGACGGCATCAGGATTGTCGTACAAAACAGCATACATAAGAGGCGTAAGCGTTGCCAGAAGATTTCCCCTTGCCATGTTAGAGAAATCCCGCATATTATCTGTGGGAATATCTGATGTCCATTGACTGCGCGGAAGAAATATAGTTCTATATTTTACAAATTCTTCTTCATATTTCAATAAAGACGCAATTTCATCTGAAGAAAGTTCATCATGCATATTTACATTACCGCCTGCTTTAATGAGAGCGTCAACGATAACTTTCGCTTCAGCAGGATTATTTTTGTAATCCATAGCTATTAAATGAAAATATCCTCCAGAAAGGGCATAGTTATATATTTCAGAGTTAGGATTTGCGCCGCTGTCCAGAAGCACTTTCACGGCCTCAATATTCTTGTTTTCGATAGCGCATGACAACGGCGTCCCTGTATTGCCGGCGCTGCCCCCATGTGAAGCTTCAGCGTTTACGTCCAATCCCAAAGAGATTAGAAATTTAATGCTGTCAGGGTTGTGATTATATGCCGCAGCATGGTGTAAAGGGGTTTCATCATAGAAAAATAGAGAGTCAATTTTATCAATTTCTGCCTCGTCAATTTCATTATCATAAAATTCACTCATACTCCTTTTTACATTAAAATCAGCTCCCTTCATGACAGCCGCTCTAAGTTCCTCTGGCGTACCCTTTGCCGCTAAAGAAAATACATCATCTTTTCTTTGGCTTCACAAGCATGAACGTAACATCCCAAAAGCAGCAATATTGATATTAGTTTTTTCAATACCTTCCCCTCCATAATTTTTATAAAAATTTAATTTAAAAATTTTTAATTTAAATTTTCATCTTCAAGCTCGTAAAACGCGTCATCTATGTCATTACCTGACACGCCGCGTTTATACAGCTCAAATCTTATCCTGCGTTCGTCCCAGCGCTCATGGCCTAATATAAATCCCTTTGCATACTCTATATCATTTATAAGCCCCGCGCTTTCAGCATCTTCAATTAATATCTCAGCATAATCATTATTCACCTGCTTTTCTTTCAGCCATAACTCAGCCCGTTTTTTGCAGACTAACCGCCGCAGCAAGAAATTAAAAAATTTACGCCGCGTATCATCGCTTTCCTGCCGCTCAAGCTCCGCCTTGACCTCCGGCAAACTCAATAAATCATCTATGCTCTTAAACTTAAATTCTTTATTATTATTATTATTCATAATATTATGCCGTCTCCGCAAGCTTTAATTCGTCGCCCAGCCGCCTCATTATCTCAGCTCTTAATAACGGCTCAGTCTTTAACTCCGGATCGCGCTCGATTAAGTCTTTAGCCTCTTTACGCGCGATATTTAAAATTTTTATATCTCTAACTAAATTCGCAGTTCTAAACTCAGTCACCCCGTGCTGCCTCACACCGCAAATCTCGCCCGGGCCGCGCTGCTTTAAATCAACTTCAGCAAGTTCAAACCCATCTGAAATTTCAGTCAAAGCTTTAACGCGCTCAAGCCCATCCGGCGAAGTGCTTTGACTTGTCAGCAATATGCACATGCTCTCGGCCTCGCCGCGGCCTACACGGCCTCTAAGCTGATGCAGCTGCGCAAGTCCGAACTGCCCAGCGTCCTCTATCACCATCAGCGCCGCGTTCGGCACGTCAACTCCGACCTCAATTACTACAGTCGATACTAAAATATTTATTTTATTATCAGCAAAGTCCTTCATAATTTTAGATTTCTCTTCAATGCTTAAACGGCCGTGCATCACTGCAATTTTAAATTCACTAAAAATTTTTGTCAGCTCAGCGCCGCGTATTACAGCCGAGCTTAACTCAGATTTACTGTCACTGCCTTCTTCAACTAACGGACATACCCAGTAAACCTGATTTTTATTATTAATATATTTTTTTATAATTTCATATAATTTATTTTTATCATCCAAGCTGTCGGTTAAGCTTATAGTCTCAATAGCCTTACGGCCCGGCGGCAGCTCATCCAATATAGACACGTCAAGATCTCCAAACACCGACAGCGTTAAAGTCCTTGGTATAGGCGTAGCAGTCATGACTAAGACATGCGGCGTTAAATTTCCTGATTTCTCTATTAAAGCCTGCTTCTGCAATACTCCAAATCTGTGCTGCTCATCGATTATAACTAAGCCTAAATTTTTAAATTTAACATTCTCTGAAAATACAGCGTGAGTGCCGATTAAAATTTTAATTTCGCCGCTTGCTAAATTTTTTAAAATTTCTTTGCGCTCCGACATGCTCAAGCTGCCAGTTAATAACGCTATGTCAACGCCTAAATCCTCAAGTGCGCTTTTAAGCTTTAAATAATGCTGCTGCGCTAAAATTTCCGTAGGCGCCATGAATGCCGCTTGAAACTGCGAATCAACAGCAGCCAGTAACGCCCCGGCCGCGACTAACGTCTTGCCAGAACCTACATCGCCCTGCAATAATCTATTCATGCTGCGCGAAGCATCTTTAAAATCATTTAATATTTCATTTATTGCTCTTAACTGCGCACCGGTCGGCTTAAATTTTAAATTATCAAAAAATTTTTTATAATTTTCGCCGGCCTCCATCAACGGCGCGTTATCAGCCTTATTTAAATTGCGCCTCATAAACAATCCGGCCTGCAGCAAAAATAGATCATCAAACGACAATCTATTCCGCGCCCGCAGCCATAAGTCTTGATTTGCCGGCGCGTGCAGAATTCTTATCGCGTCTCTTATATCACGCATTTTATATTTATCTTTAATATACTCAGGCAAGAAATCTTTTATTAAATCTAAATAATTTGCTAAACACTCATGAACTAATTTCTTTACGGCTTTAGGCTTCAGCGAACTTGTAGCAGGATAGACCGGAATAATTTTGCCGATTAACTCAGGCTTTTTATCTTTATACAACACTTCAAACTCGGGATTGACAAGCTGCACAGCGTTATTATATTCGTCATACTCGGCCTTGCCGTAAAACGCTGCGCGATAACCGGGCTTTAATATTTTTGCTATATACGGATTATGAAACCATATGGCTCTTATCTCAGCCGTATTATCACTTAATACAGCGCTCGACGGACTGGGACTGCCCGGGCTTCTTATGCTGCGCACTTCAGCCTCAATGCACACAGTCATGCCCGCTGCGATTTTATATATAGACGTTATAGTCCGCCGGTCTTCATACCTTCTGGGAAAGAAATATAATAGATCTTCAAGCGTAAAAATTCCCAGCTTGTTTAAAGACTGGGATTTTTTTTCGCCTATGCCTTTTAAATCCTGAACTAAACTATTAAGAGTTATCGCCGCGCTCATGCTCGCGCTCTGAACCCTCAAGCAAATTTTTCTGGAAACGGTCTATGAAATTTCCGGCTGCGGTCTCAACAGCAGGCGTCGAGTTCATCTCGTTCTCTAACTCCTGCTGAGCGTTATTTATAGTCCGGCCAAAATTTATTAATAGCGACGCAGTGTCCTGCAAAAATTGCTGCTTCTGCAAATTTAAAACGCGCAATTTATTCACATACTCCTCGACCTGACGCGAAGCATCGTCAAGCATTCTGTCGGCCTCGGCCTGCGCAGTATCAAGCATCCGGTCAGTCTCTTCAGAGACTTCCTGCTTGCGTATATCAAGATCACGCTCTAAATTCTCCCAGCGCCGCTGCGTCTCAGCCTTCAGCTCTTCAGCTTCTTTAATTATACTGTCAGCTGAAATTCTTGCCCTTGCAGTAATGTCAGCCGCCTGCTCTTTAGCTTCCTCTATCTTACGCTCGGCCTCGGCTCTTGCACTTGATAAAATTTTTGCCTTCTGCTCATTGGCCTGCTCTTCCATGTCTTTAGCTGCTTTCTGCGCCTGAATCAATGCGTTCTTAATCATGTCAGTCATTGACTCCTGCTTGCGCACATACTCTTCTAAATCATGAATTTTTGCGTCACGCTCATCTATTCTTAATACATACGCCTCTAAGTCATCAGCGACTTGATTTAAAAACTCTTCGACTTCAGCTATGGCATAGCCGCCGAACGAAACTTTTTTAAAGCTCTTTAACTCAACGTCACGCGCTGTTAATAACTCGCTCATCTTTACATTACCTCGGCCTGACCATTTTCGACCCATTCCTCAAACATGCCGTCAAGCGGCGACACTAAATACTGCTCACGGCCTATATTATCCATGCGGCCGCCGCTGGCAAATGCTACGCCCCGCATGAAAGTTATAAACGCGCTGCCGCCCTCGCTTAACTCTCTATCGCTAAGCTCGCTTAAGTCAAGCAGCAGCATCGTACCGTTCCGTAAGGCATCCCTAAGCTGATATTTTATATTTTCAGACGGCACGCCCTTAAACATCACTAAGCCTACATTGCCACTGCCTGAATCATTAGCGCCCGGCCTTGCACTGCTTTTAGCGCCTTGCTTTTTATTTTTAAATTTATTTTTAGGCTGAGGCATCTCGTCCAAGTCATCATCGTCGTCATAATCATCATCGCCGTAGAAGCCCAGAAATTTCATTACATTACTAAACACTCCGCAACGCTCCTTTAAAGCATAAACAAAAATTTTATTTATTAATTAATTTATTATATACTATAATTTATTTTTATAATCCCGATCGCTCTATAACTAAATATCATGCAGCCAACGCGCAAAATTTTTATTTACTATAATCCCGCGCTCCGAATATCAAGCTGCCAATTCTTACAATATTTGCGCCCTCTAATATCGCCAGCTCAAAGTCATTGCTCATTCCCATCGATAAATCTAAATCTTTTAGCTCAAGCCCAGTTCTCTCACTCGCACGCTCAGCAAAATTTCTCAGCATCTCAAACGCTTTGCGTATAATTTTTTCATCTTGTGATATAGGCCCGACGGTCATTAAGCCATTCAGCTTTAAATTTTTTAATTCTATTACTTTATCAAGCAATTCAAAAAATTTATCAGGTTCAGCTCCAGTTTTATTTACTTCACCTGACGTGTTTACTTCTATTAATATATTCATAACTTTATTTAATTCACAGGCAATTTTATTCACGCGCTCTGCTATCTCGATACTATCAATACTATCTATGCTATTAAAAATCTCAACAGCCTTACGGGCCTTATTTGCCTGCAAATGCCCTATCAAATGCAAATCTAAATTTAATTTATAATCTTTAAATTTATTTAAAGCTTCCTGCACTCGATTTTCGCCTATCAAATCAACTAAGCTAAACGCATCTTTTATAAAATCCAATTCATGCGTTTTAGTCACGGCCATTAATTTAATCTCACTAACATTTCTGCCGGCCCTTAACGCAGCTTCAGCTATGCGCTGCCGCACCGCAAAAATATTTTTATTTATATCAACGCTCATCTATTAATCACCAGATTTTTTATAAAATTTACCAAATTCTTATATCAGTATTTTCAATGCCGTCCGCGTCGCGTATCATCCGGTCGCCCGGGCGCAAGCCTTTCATAACAAAAAAATTTTTATTATTTTTATTATCAATCACAGGGAAGCCGTCTATGTCACGCGACTCTATCTGATTGCCCTGTAATATAAACACTAAGTTCTTGCCGCCGCGGGTTATCACAGCCGTATCCGGTATCATTACGCCGCGCTGCGCTCCGGTCACGACATGCGCACTAAATCCGCGCGATTTTAATAACTCCGGCGGAAAGAACGGCAGCCGCAAATAAACTTTCGTCTTCTGCCCCTGCGACTTAAACGCAACGACCTCGGCCTTTATCTCTTTATCATCAAGCGCTGTCTTAATATAAATCACCGGCGTCTGCATCTTCAAACTTCTATCAATCGACGGCGATCTGTCAAGATAAGCTATGCAGCGCAGATTTTGCGGCTGCGGCACAAGCTTGCCGATCGGCGCGCCGCGCCTTAACATAATTCCGTTCTCCAATAACACAGCCGGCCTAAAGAATGGGAACGGCGCGAAGTCCGGCCACAGCCTCGAGTACGTCCAGTGACCTTCTTGGCCGTCTAAGGCCGGAATAAAATAAGCCGTGAACGGCGCTTTAACAGCAATGCCGTCAAGCGCTGCAATATTCTCGCCCTTTGCCACCCGCCGCGGCCTCGGCGATAAATAATTTAATACGCCCTCTTCCGGCGCATAGACCAACTGCTCGTCCCATAACAAAATTCCTTCAAACGGCTGCTCTTCAACATAACCTGACGGTATCGCCTCGATTATATCCGGATGCGTTGATTTATAACTCTCAAGCCATACAAAATAGCCTTTAACGCCTCCGACTAAAATTAAAAGAAACAGCGCGTAATACAGCAGCCGCCCTAAAAAATTTCCGCCCTCCGATTTCTTCCTCGCCATCTTTATTAATTCCCTTAGCTCAAAATTTTTAAATTTTTAATTTAAATTTTAAAAAATTATAACAGCAAAAAAATATAAAAATAAAATCACGAGACTTGTTTATAAGTCTCCTGATTTTAAATTATTTATTTAATTTTAAAAATTTAATTTAATAATTTTTAATTTTAAAATTTTACTCGGCCAATAATTTATTAATAATATCCGGCAAGTCTTGAGGCTTGGCTTGACCTTTTCTTTAATCCCATTCAGGGATATAAAGCTTTCATAACTAAGCCATGCAAAATTTTAAATTTTTTTAATTTAATAATTTATTAATAATCTCCGGCTTGGCCTGACCTTTTCTTTAATCCCATTCAGGGATATAAAGCTTTCATGACCAGCCATGCAAAATTTTTAAAATTTTTAATTTAATAATTTATTAATAATCCGGCTTGGCCTGACCCTTTCTTTAATCCCATTCAGGGATATAAAGCTTTCATGACTAAGCCCAGCAAAATTTTTAAAATTTAATTTAATAAATTATTAATAATCCGGCTTCGCTTGACCCTTTCTTTAATCCCATTCAGGGATAT
>JAFUXM010000130.1 GCA_017470785.1 Synergistaceae bacterium | reverse complement strand
TATTATTATATTAATTACAGAAAGGATGATTGTCATGTCTGAGCAAGCAGCTAACAAGATTTTACCGGGAACTGACGGGGACAAGTATGTTAAATACGACGAGCGCGTTAGCAACGAGAGCATAGTATATTTCACGCGCGATCTGTCGGCTGAAGGGCTTAAAAAAATTTATGAGAAGGTCAGCGCGAATATTAAGGGCAAGGCAGCTATTAAGCTTCACACGGGCGAGCAGCACGGGCCTAATATTATTCCCAGAGAGTGGGTTAAGGACTTAATGAATAGCGAAGCCACGCTTAAGGACGCTGTGATAGTTGAGACGAATTCGTATTACGAGGGCGACCGTTATACGACCGAGCTGCATCGCGAGACTTTAAAAGTTAATGGCTGGACGTTCGCGCCGGTTGACATAATGGATGAGAACGGCACTGCAATGCTGCCGGTGAAAGGCGGCAAGTGGTTTACTGAGATGTCGGTCGGCAAGGACATGCTGAAGTATGACTCGTTAATTGCGCTCACGCACTTTAAGGGTCACACTCAAGGCGGGTTCGGCGGGTCTAATAAAAATATCGGCATAGGCTGCGCAGACGGCCGCATAGGCAAGGCTATGATCCATACGACCCCTGGGCAGCCCAATCAGTGGGATATTGCCAAAGAGGAATTTATGGAGCGCATGACCGAGTCGACTAAAGCCACTGTAGATTACTTCGGCAAGCGCGTTACTTTCATAAACGTTATGCGCAACATGTCTGTTTCCTGCGACTGCGAGGGCGTAGCTGCCGCGCCGGTCGTCACTCCGAACGTCGGCATATTAGGCTCACTTGATATTCTTGCGATAGATCAGGCCAGCGTCGATTTGGTTTACGCAATGAAAGAAAACGAGCATCATGATTTAGTCGAGCGCATCGAGACGCGGCACGGCCTGCGCCAGCTGTCCTACATGAAGGAACTCGGCATGGGCAACGACAAATATATCTTAATTGATTTAGACAATAATGAAGTTAGGATATGTCCCAAAGATGCTGTAAAAGATTTAAAGCCGTTTAAGGCGTAAATTAAAATTAAAATTAATAATTTTAATGGCCTCTTTGCGCTTGCATCGAGGCCATAATTTTATAAATTCTTAAATGCTTTATTTCTCACATAAAAATATGCGCTTAACGTCATGCAGCTTGTGAAATTTATGGAGCGAATGACTGAAGTTAGTCGAGCGCATCGAGACGCGGCACGGGCTGCGCCAGTTGTCCTACATGAAGGAACTCGGCATGGGCAATGACAAATATATCTTAATTGATTTAGACAATAATGAAGTTAGGATATGCCCTAAAGATGCCGTAAAAGATTTAAAGCCGTTTAAAGCTTAATTTAAAATTTAAAATAATAATAACAAGGCCTCTTTGCGCTTGCATCGAGGCCATAATTTTATAAATTCTTAAATGCTTTATTTCTCACATAAAAATATGCGCTTAACGTCATGCAGCTTGTTATAATCCATGAGAACGGATAGATATTCATTAGCATTTTGAAATTGCCGAGCCACATGAAGGGCAATAAATACACCCAGACTAATCTAAATGCACAGCAGCCGAGCAAGATTAACACTGCCGGAAGTATCGAGCTGCCCATGCCGCGCATAGCGCCGCCGGTTATCTCGTAGAGATTGCACATCCAGATAAAAGCCACCGCGTGTATCATACGGATTACTCCGTGTTCTAAGGCCTCTTGATTGTTCGTGAAGAAGCTGATTAATTCATAACGCCATACATAGCATATTATGCAGGCTATGGCCGTGAAGCCAATGCTTAATAACATGCTTAAGTTATAAACGCGCTTGCAGCGTGCTACATTTCCGGCGGCGTAGTTCTGACTGGTGAACGTGACGGCAGCTTGAGTAAAAGCATTCACGAAATAAAAAGTTAAAAAGTCAAAGCCCATTGCTGCAGCCGACCCAGCCGATGCGTAAGCCCCGAAAGTATTTATGGCTTGCTGGATGCAGATGTTCGAAATCGAGAATAACATTCCCTGAAAGCCTGCGGGTAGCCCTATTTTTAAGATTATAATTAAATGCGCGTGATTTAATTTAATTTTAGATTTCAGCCAAGACTTAAACGTAAAATTAAACGGCTCGCTCTCACCTGCTAAATATTTTAAGATCATAACCGCGCTCACGCCGTTGGATATTACAGTGGCTATGGCGACGCCTGCGACGCCCATTTTAAAAACTATCACGAATATTAAATTTAAAATTACGTTTACAATTCCGGCTATTGTTAAGCAAAATAAAGGCCGCTTGCTGTCGCCCTTGCTGCGTAAGATCGCACCGCCGAAGTTATAGATCATAATAAACGGCATTCCCAGAAAGTAAAGACGCAAATATAATACGGCCAAGTCCATAACGTCGCTGGGCGTGTTCATAAATATTAATAACGGCACGGCAGTAGCAAGGCCGATTATTAATAATATAATTCCGCTGATTAACGCAAGCGACATTGACGTATTAACGACCTCGCCTATTTTAACTTTCTCGCCGCGGCCGATTAAGCTTGCTGCTAAGACGTTAGAGCCAAGAGCCATGCCGACAAATAAATTTACGAATAGATTAATAGTCGGGCCGTTGCTGCCTACTGCTGCTAAGGCCTGCGCACTCTCAAAACGGCCTATTACTGCAATGTCAGCCGAATTAAAAATTTGCTGCAATATCATGCTGGCGGCAAGCGGCATGGCAAATAATAACATTTTATCGGCCAGCGAGCCGTGCAGCATGTCCAGCTCGTTGCTTTTATTAATTAATTTCATTTTTATAATATATTTTATATACACACAAAGGAGAGAACGTAAAGCCCTCTCCCTGAATAATTTATTTAATTAAATTAAATTAATTTAATTTAACTTAGCGCTTAACTCTTGCGCCGGCACCGGGCCGAACCGGACAGGCGTTGAGCTTCAACTTCAACTTCAACTTCAGCTGCGTAAACTCAAGCCGGACTTGCAGAGTTTAACGCTAATTTTAATTTAACTTAACTTAGCGCTTAACTCTTGCGCCGGCACCGGTCCGAACCGGACAGGCGTTGAGCTTCAACTTCAGCTTTAGCGGCGTAAACTCAAGCCGGACTTGCAGAGTGTAATGCTAATTTAACTTAATTTAGCGCTTCACTCTTGCGCGGGCGTCGGGCCGAACCGGACAGGCATTGAGTTTCAACTTCAGCTTCAGCTTTAGCAGCGTAAACTCAAGCCGGACTTGCAGAGTTTAACGCGAATTTAATTTAACGCTTAACTCTTGCGCCGGCGTCGGGCCGAACCGGACAGGCGTTGAGCTTCAACTTCAACTTCAGCTTCAGCAGCGTAAACTCAAGCCGGATTTGCAGAGTTTAACGCTAATTTAACTTAACGCTTCACTCTTGCGCCGGCACCGCCCATTATGGCCTCGACTTCGCTGACGCTTGCCATCGACGTATCGCCTGGCGTAGTCATTGCTAAAGCGCCGTGGGCTGCACCGTAATTAACGGCCTTCTCGGGATCGCCGGTCGTAATTAAACCGTAAACTAAGCCGGATGCGAACGAGTCGCCGCCGCCTACTCTATCCATTATCTCAAGGCCGTTATACTCTTTCGACATATAAATTTCGCCGTCAGCCCAGCATATGGCCTTCCAGTCGTTCACAGTCGCTGTCCTGACAGTGCGCAATGTCGTAGCTACGGCCTTAAAGTTCGGGTAAGCCTTCGCAGCCTCGCCGATCATCTTTTTATAGCCGTCAAGATTTAATTCTTTTAAATTCTCGTCGTTGCCCTCGATCTTAAAGCCCAAGCAAGCCGTGAAGTCCTCTTCGTTGCCGATCATCACATCTACATATTTAGCGACTTCTTTATTAACTTCCTGAGCCTTGGCCTGGCCGCCGATAGCGCTCCACATTGACGGCCTGTAATTTAAGTCATACGAGATTAAAGTGCCGTACTTCTTCGCGGCCTTGCACGCAGCTATGACAGTATCGCAGGCCTGCTCGCTTAAAGCTGCGTAAATTCCGCCGGTATGAAGCCAGCGCACGCCTAACTCACCGAATATATAATCAAAATTAAAGTCCTCGGGCTTGGCCTGTGATATAGCCGTGTTGGCTCTGTCGGAGCAGCCGACCGCGCCTCTAATTCCAAAGCCGCGCTCAGTAAAATTAATGCCGTTGCGGCAAATCCGGCCTATGCCGTCGGTCTTCTTCCAGTAAATTAAATCAGTGCTTACGCCGCCTTGCTCGATAAAGTCGCGCATTAATTTGCCGACTTCGTTATCAGCAAATGCAGTTATCACAGCCGTATTTAATCCAAAGCACTTATGCAGGCCGCGTATGACGTTATACTCGCCGCCGCCTTCCCATGCTCTGAAACTTCTCGCAGTTCTAATTCTGCCCTCGCCCGGGTCAAGCCTGAGCATGACCTCACCTAAACTCACTGCGTCAAACTTGCAGCTCTTAGCGTCTCTTAAATTTAAATTCAGCATTTTATATATTAACCCCTCACTTCTTTCACTATCTCGGCAGCCTCTTTAATCATGCTCTTGAGCTTGTCCCAGCTGCCCGCCGCGATTAAATCCTTCTTGACCATCCAGCTGCCGCCGCAGGCCAAAATTCTATCATACATTAAATAATCAACTACGTTCTTTGAGTTAATGCCGCCGGTGGGCATGAATTTTAAGCTCGTGTAGGGCGCAGCGACGGCCTTAATCATGTTTAAGCCGCCTGCGGGCTCTGC
>JAFUXM010000129.1 GCA_017470785.1 Synergistaceae bacterium | reverse complement strand
GCTTGACCCTTTCTTTAATCCCATTCAGGGATATAAAGCCTTCATAACCAACTCTGCAAAATTTTTAAATTTTACTCGGCCAATAATTTATTAATAATCTGGCTTTGCTTGCCCTTTCTTTAATCCCATTCAGGGATATAAAGCTTTCATGACCAGCACTGCAAAATTTTTAAATTTTTAATTTAATAATTTTTAATTTTAAAATTTTACTCAGCCAATAATTTATTAATAATATCCGGCAACTCCTGCGGCTTTGCTTGACCCTTTGTCTCTTTCATAACAAGTCCCTGCAAAAACTTCATCTTCTTGCCCTTAGTATCTTTGCCGGACTTAATCTCAGCTACGACATCGGGATTGGCAGCTAAAATATTTCTAATCGCGCTCAGCAATGCGTCGCCGGTCACTGCGCCGCCCTCTGTAACGCCGCAGGCCTTCACGGCCTCGTCAAGCGTGCAGTTATTATTAGCGATATAATCAAAGACCTCGCGGGCCTGCGTAGTCGACAGCTTTTTATCTTCAACCCTTTTAACTATCTCGGCCAAGACCTCCGGCTTAATATTAAAGTCTTTTATATCAAGCTGCTTCTCGTTTAATATCCGCAGCACTTCAATTCTAACCCAGTTGGCAGCTCTGACCGGCGCAGCGCCTGCCGCTAAGCAAGCCTCAAAATATTCCGCAAGCTCTCTCGAGTCAGTCAAAACTTCCGCGACTTCAGCCGGTATATTAAGCTCGTTAATATATCTATTCGCCTTAACGTCCGGCATCTCAGGCATCATAGCCGTAACTTTATCGATCCAGTCCTGATTGACGATAAGCGGCGGCAAGTCCGGCTCAACTATAAATTTTCTATAAAATTCTTTGACCCGCGACGCAATCGTAACGCCCTTGGCATCGTTCCAATGGCGCGTCTGCTGCTGCACTTCTCCGCCGTCAAGCATAATTTTCTTTTGCCGCTTAATCTCATACTCGATTGCCTTCTCAAGCGCATGGAACGAGTTCATATTCTTTACTTCAACTTTGCTGCCCCATCTCCCGTCTGAGCATTTCATCGAGACGTTAGCATCAAAGCGCATCATGCCTTTTTCTAAATCAGCGTCGCTCGCATTAGCGTATCTAACGCGCCGTCTTAACGTCATAACATACTCGACTGCTTCTTTCGCCGAGCTTATATCCGGCTCAGATACTATCTCACCCAGCGGCATTCCGGCTCTGTTATAATCAACGTACGACGTCGCAGCGCCCTCCATACGCCCGTCTGCTGCGCTGTGATGCAATGCTCCTGCATCCTCTTCTATATGCAAATGATTTACTCTTATCTTCTTTAAATTGCCGTTCTCATCATGCACTTCTATAAAGCCGTTCGCAACGACCGGCAAGTCGCACTGGCTGACCTGATGTCCCTTCGGCAAGTCAGGATAGAAATACGACTTTCTGAAAAATAAAGACTTAGGCTGCACAGTGCAGTTTAACGCAAGCCCCGCAAGCATTCCCTTTTCAACGGCTTTCTTATTCAATCTGGGCAGCACCCCGGGCAAGCCCATGCACACCGGACATATATTCTCGTTGCCCTGCGCATCAGGATTAGTCGCGCAGCTGCAAAATAATTTAGTATCTGTCTTTAATCTAATATGAATTTCAATTCCGATAACAGGCGTAAACTTTAACTCAGGCATAATATCTCTCCTCTCTTTATAAATTAAATTATAATTTTGCTATGTCAGGCGAACCTAACGCCTCTTCAAGCACAAGCCCTGCATTTAATAAATCAGCATCGCTCCACCTTGCGCCGATTAACTGCAAGCCAACGGGCAGCTTACTATCAACATCATAGCCCGTAAAGAACGACAGCCCGGGCAGTCCGGCCAAGTTCACCGGCAGCGTGTATAAATCCGCCTCGTACTCTTTCATCTTGTCAGCATTATTAGCTCCAAGCTTGGGCGCTAAAGTCGGCGATGCAGGCTGCAATATAAAATCAGTCTCGTTAAATGCTCTCGCAAACTCCTGCGCTATTAACGTCCGCACTTTCGTAGCTGCAACGTAATACTCATCGCAGCGCACCGGCTCAGTCAAGCATGTTCCGGCAATAATCCTGCGCTTAACTTCAAGCCCGAACCCCTGCGTCCTAACATCCGTAAACATCTCTTTAATGCCCTTAGAATCTTTCACAGTGTAGCCATAGCGCAAGCCGTCATAACGCTCAAGATTAGTATGAGCTTCGCTCATCGCCAGCGCGTAATAGCACGATACAGCATAACGCGCAATCACCGGCAGCGATACTTCAACTATCTCAGCGCCTGCATCTTCCAAAACTTTTTTAGTCTTATTAATCGCCTGCTCTATCGGCTCTTCAAGCGTGAAATCCTTAAACTCCTTCACAAGCGCGACTTTTTTATTTTTTAAATTTAATTTTAAATTATTATTAGGCGTGAAGTCATAATTTTTCTCGCGATAGCTGCTCGAGTCCATGACGTCATGCTGAGCTAATATGCTCATCGCAAGCTGCAAGTCGCTAACATTGCGAGCCATCGGGCCTATCTGATCTAACGACGAGCCGTAAGAAATAAGGCCGTAGCGGCTGACCATGCCGTAAGTGGGCTTAAAGCCGTATATGCCGCAGTAAGCCGCAGGCTGCCTGATAGATCCGCCCGTGTCGCTGCCTAAAGCCATAGGCACATACGCAGCTGCAACGCTCGCCGCGCTGCCGCCTGAGCTGCCGCCCGGCACACGCGTTAAGTCATGCGGATTTTTTGTCGGCCAATAGCCCGAGTTCTGACAACTGCCGCCCATCGCGAACTCGTCTAAATTAGCTTTGCCCATTAACACAGCGCCGGCTTCTTTTAATAACTTCCATACAGTCGCGTCATACGGCGGCCGCCATTCGCCTAAAATTTTGCTGCCCGCAGTTGTTTTAATGCCCCGCGTACATAAATTATCTTTTAATATAACCGGCACGCCCTCAAGCACTCCAAGCTCATCGCCCCGCGCGATCTTAGCGTCAGCAGCCTTAGCAGCCTCACGGCCTTCACTTTCAGTCAGCGTTATTAAAGCTTTTATATCCGGCTCAAGCTTGTTAATTC
The DNA here is from genome assembly GCA_017470785.1 of Synergistaceae bacterium. GTDB lineage: Bacteria > Synergistota > Synergistia > Synergistales > Aminobacteriaceae > JAFUXM01. The sequence continues at coordinate 1,214 of JAFUXM010000129.1, read as the reverse complement.
TGTTTAAGCACGCGTCAAATAATTCTAAACTCGAAAATTTTTTGGACTTAATGCCCTCGGCTGCGTCCCGTAAATTTAATTCATAAAGTTCCATTATTAATTACACTCCCTCCATGATGCGCGGCGCTTTAAAATAATCGCCCTCGACATGCGCGCTCTCCGCCATAATAGCATCCCGATTTTCAAACCGCACAACTGCATCTTCTCGTAACGGACACTCGATCGCTTCAGCAAAACTAAACGGCTCGACGTCTTTCAAGTCAAGCTCTTGAAATCTGTCAAGCATCTCTAAAAAATTATTAATATAAGCCGACACGTCCGCTAACTCTTCATCCGTGAAGACAAGCCGAGCTTCCTGCGCAAGCCAAATTAATTCCTCGTTCTCAATCTTCTTTGCGCTCATTAATTTAAATTCTCCTTTCAAAATTTACTGTCCTATAAGCTATAAAGCTAAAGCCTTAAGCTTATAAGGCTGTTCAAACTAAATCATTATAAAATAAATTTTTAATTTTATAAATTAAGCTGATATAATAATGCAAGTTAATTGTTTCTTGATTAACGAGAAGAGGCTCCGGGTAGGAGCAGGGCTACTTTGTATCGCGACAACGGAGAGTCCAACCCCTGCGGAATCGAGGTGAGAGCTTTTGAGTAGGAAGAGAAAGCACACCAACAAGAAACAGCGGCGAGACTTCTTCAAAGGGGTCAAATCCGCCGCTGTCTTCTTTTACTATTTGGTGAGCCTTGCCCTAATGCTGATAACATTATGGGACAGGTTCGTTAATTAGACTGGTGTGTTTTAATAAACACATTACCACGCAGGCAATCCCTCTTCGTTGCCCGTGGTATTATTATAGCATTAAAATTTAATTTAATATAAAATTTCTAAATAAATTTTATAACAAGCAAGAGAGAGGGCAGAAATTTTATGCGCGTTGTCGATACGCGAATTATAATTTTATTAGCGTTATGGGTTTTAGGCTTTGCTTTGATGACAGCCGGCTGGCTCGTCGAGCAATTATTTGAGAGCTGGGGCACTATACCGGCAAAAATTTTACACAAGCTCGGCGCGTTCATCGTAGCGTTTCCGGTCATAGTATTATTATATAAAATCGCAAGCTATTTATATTTTAACCGCGTTGACATCGCATTATATATTAACGAGACGCTGCGCTTCGCAACCGACGCGCTTAAAAGCATTTAATTAAAATTTAAAT
>JAFUXM010000128.1 GCA_017470785.1 Synergistaceae bacterium | reverse complement strand
TGTGCGGGATACCGAGCCTTATTATATATTAAGCGGCGAAGGCGATTTCTACGAGAGCGATATTAATAATGTCAACGAGCGGCATCATACGAAAGTTCATGCCGGTGACGTGTGCGTGATCGAGGTCGGCCAGTGGCACTGCATTGAAAATAATTCTGAGCAGGACCTCGAGATGATGGCGCTGATTTATAACGAGAGAGGCTACGACAACAGCGAGAATTAATTAATATGGTAATGACTGACGGCACGATTATATTGTCGAAAGAGGAGCGCCGTAAGCGCCGTAATGATTATAATAACGCTGAGTATGTCGCTATGCTTGAACGGTCTCTTAAATCGGCGCAGGCGGCTGGCTGGGGCTTAGAGGTTACGCTTTAGGATTTAATTGCTGTGGCGCATTAGCTGCAAGAGAGAGGAGGTGAGCTTAGTATGGTCATGGCTGATGGCACGATTATATTGTCGAAAGAGGAACACCGTAAGCGCCGTAAAGATTATAAGAACGCTGAATATGTTGCTATGCTTGAGCGGTCTCTTAAGTCGGCGCAGGCTGCGGGGTGGGGCTTAGATGTTACACTTGAAGATTTAATTGCTGTGGCGCATTAACAGCAAGAAAGGCGGCGAGTGCAATATGGTAATGGCTGACGGCACAATTATATTATCAAAAGAGGAGCGCAAACAGCGCAGAAAAGATTATAAGAACGCTGAGTATGTCGCTATGCTTGAACGTGGGCTTAAGGCAGGACAAGCTATGGGCTTTGGCTTGGATTTAACGCTTGAAGATTTAATTGCTGCAGCGCATTAGCCGCAAGAGAGAGGAGGTGAGCGTAGTATGGTAATGGCCGACGGAACTATTATATTGTCAAAAGAGGAGCGCCGGAAGCGCCGTAAAGATTATAAGAACGCTGAGTATGTCGCGCAGATGGCACAAGCTCTAAAAGAACTTCAGGCTATGGGGATAGCTTTAGACGCTAAAGTTGAAGATATATTAGCGCATTAGTCATGAATATTACATTTATACCCAGCGCTTGGGAGCAATATATTGAATGGCAGAAGCAGGATACTAAGATTACAGATAAGATTAATGAGCTTATTAAAGATATTCGCAGGAACGGTGCGCTTGTAGGCAAGGGGAAGCCTGAGCGTTTGAAGCATATGCTTTCTTATAGCCGCAGGATTACTAAAGATCATCGGCTTGTATATGTAATAAATAAAGAGTGGGGCTTAGTTATATCTTCCTGCAAAGGCCATTATGCAGATTAATTTTAAATTACGAAAAGAGATGATGAAAATTAATATTAATAATAATAAGAAGATAGCGGTCTTGTGCGGCGGGGCGGAGAGCAATCAAGAGCGCGGGGTCTCGCTCCGCAGCGGCACTGCGGTGTGCAGTGCGCTTAGAGAGGCCGGCTTTGATGCCGAGATTATTGATTTAAAATCGCTTGACGAGTTAGAGCAAAATATTTTAGGCAAAAATTTTAAATTTGATAAGGCGTTTATCGCGATGCACGGCGAGTGGGGCGAGGGCGGCGGCCTTCAGGCAAAGCTTGATGCGCTTCACATGCCTTACACTGGCTCTGAGCCGAAGGCGAGCGAGCTGGCGATGGACAAGTGGGCCTCACGCGAATTATTTAAACAGGCCGGAATTAAAATTCCTAAAGGTTTATTATTTGCGCATAAAACTGCGGACTTTGAGCAGGTTGTGTCTAAACTCGGAGCAGATATAGTTGTTAAGCCCAGAGCAGGCGGCAGCACGGTCGGCACGTCGATTATTAAAAATGCTAAGCTTGAAAGTTTTAATGAAGCTGTGAGTTTAGCGTATGAAAGTTATTTAGGCGATGTGCTGATAGAGGAGTATATCCCCGGGCGGGAGCTGACGGTCGGAGTATGGGAGCGGGGCGGCAAAGCTGAGGCTCTGCCTGTGATCGAGATCGCGCCTAAACATGGCTTTTATGATTATGAAAATAAATATACGGCTGGCAGCACTGAGTATATAGTACCGGCTGTGCTTGATGCTGATATAGCTTTAAGTATTGCTGATGCGGCTGTGAAAGCTCATGAAGTTTTAGGCTGCCGTGACTACAGCCGCGCTGACTTTAGATTAACGCCGGACGGAGAGTTTTATATATTAGAAGTGAATACTGCCCCGGGCATGACTGCTACGAGCCTTGTGCCGAAGGCTGCAAAGGCCGCAGGCTTTAGCATGAGCGAATTTGTGAAGATAATTTTAAATATTTAAATAATATTTAAATAAGAAAGGCGTATATATAATATGAAGAAGTTTGTTTTAAGTTTTGCGTTAATTTTTGTGTTAATGCTTGATGCTGCCTATGCTGAGGGCGAAAAAATTATAAAAATCTCGCACATGGGGCCGGCCAATATCGAGACGAATATCCAGCATTATTTTGTGAATGAATTTATAACGCGGGTTGAAGCTAAGACGCAGGGCGGGATTAAATTTGAAATTTATCCTGATGAGCAGTTAGGCACTGAGGAGCAGCGGCTTGAGCTTATCATGCGCAGCGGGCTTAATCAGCCTATTATAGACATAGCGTCATTTGCGGCGCTGGGTACTGTGCTGCCGGAGCTCTACGCGTCGGCTGTGCCGTTTATGTTTAACTCGTTCGAGGCCGCGCATATATTTTTTGATACGAGCGAGTATATGCGTGAGCTGAAGGAATTATTTACACAGCGCACCGGCTGCGTAATGCTTGAAGTTGTTGAAGAGGGCGGATTTTTAGCGTTCACTAATTCTAAACGCGAGCTGCACAGCCCGAAGGACTTTAAGGGCTTGAAGTTCAGAGGCATGGACGAAGGTCAGATTGCTATATTTAATGCGTTCGGAGCGAGCGGCACGCCTATTCCGTGGAGTGAGTTATATATGGCATTGAAGACCGGAGTTGTTGACGGTCAGATGAACCCTGCGTTTTATATTTTATTAGGCAGCCTGCCGGAAGTGCAAAAATACATGACGCTTGCAAATATCCAGTATTCTGACCAGTTCTTGATTATCAACGAGGATTTATTTAACAGCCTGAGCGATGCTGAACGTGAGATTATAAAAGATGCTGCACGTGAGGCAAATAAATTAACTCGGGTTAGAATAGAAGCGCAGGATGCCGAGCAGGTTGAAGAGTGCAGGGCTAAAGGCATGAGCGTATATGCGCCGAGTGTGGCCGAGCTTGATGAATTTAGAACTATAGGCCAGCCGAGCTATGTCGAGTGGCTGAAGCAGCGTTTAGATGACAGTAAATGGCTTGATATGGCGTTACGTGACGCAGCAGCCGCGAATAATGCAGCTAAATAATTTTTTTAATTTAAATTTTTATATTTATTTTTATTAATGAAAATTTTAAGCAGGCTTGAGAAGTCTATAGTGATATTAAGCGGCGTTACGGGCTGCTTGTTATTGCTTGTTAATATAGCTGATATTTTATTAGGCGTGATCGCGCGGCAGAGCGGCAGGCTCTCGATAGTATGGACTGAGGAGCTTGCGAGATTTGCGCTTGTCTGGTTTGTATTAATCGGCGCAGCAGCTGCGCATTACGAGGGCGATAACATGTCGCTTGACTTTATCGTCAAAAAATTTAATAAAAAAGTTCAGGCTGTATTTAAATTAATTGCAGTTTTAATCGAGGCAATAGCTTTGATAATTTTAATATATTACGGCTTGCAGAATGTTCAAGGCGGCTGGGCGATGCGGACGATGGCGCTGAAGATTTCCCGGGCTTGGCCGCTTATGGCAGTGCCTGTAGGCGCAGGGCTGTTATTAGCTGTTTTAATATTGCATTATATTTTAAGTAATAAAAATGTTTAATATTTTTTTATTTATTGGCTTTATTGCTCAGATGCTAATCGGTGTGCCGCTGTACGCAGCGTTATTAATGACAGGCGTGATCGGCATATTAGGCACGGGCAATTTGACTTTGATGCGGGCAATTCCCCAGCAGTTTTTCGGCGGCATGGACAGCTTCACGCTGTTGTCAATGCCGCTGTTTATCTTAACTGGAATTTTAATGAACAGATCGGGCTTGACTGACAGATTAATAGATTTCAGCAAGTTAATAGTAGGTCAGGTCAAGGGCGGCTTGGGCTATGTAAATATCGTCGGCAGCATGGTCTTTGCCGGAGTGAACGGCAGTGCGGCGGCGGACTCGGCGGCGCTTGGCGCGATATTAATTCCGGCGATGGAGCGTGAGGGCTTTCCAGTTGCCTATGCTGCCGGAATTACGGCCGGAAGTTCGTTAATCGGCCCGATAATCCCGCCCAGTATATTTATGATAATTTACGCGTCGCTCACTAATACGTCAATAGGCGGCTTATTTGCGGCAGGTGTCTTGCCCGGTATAGTATTTGGAGCAGTATTATTAATCATGAACTGGTATTACTCGCGTAAGTACGATGTGCCGGTGAGTGACATAACGCAAGTGCGCAAATATAAATTTGCAATTTTAAAACGCGCGGTGCTGGCGTTAATTGCGCCGCTGATTATCATGGGCGGAATTATATTCGGCATAGTTACGCCTACTGAGTCCGGCGCTTTAGCCTGCTTATACTGCATGATAATAGGCTTTTTTGTAACGCGCGGATTAAATTTAAAAAATTTTGCGCTGTCGCTCTATGAGACTGTTAGGAACACGTGCGCAATATTTTTAATCATAGGCGGAGCGTCTGTAGTAGGTTGGTATTTAAAATATGTGCGCGTGACGCAGCTGTTCAGCAATTTAATAATTAATTCTGGATTATTAAATACGCCGTGGCTCTTGATGATAGTCTTGAGCTTAATAGTTTTTATAATCGGCATGTTCATGGAAGAAGTTGCAGTCTTGACTTTATTAACGCCTATATTCGCGCCGCTGGCGTTAAAGGCCGGTATAAATCCGTTTCAGTTTGGAGTTGTTATGACGTTAAACGTAACGCTTGCATTAATCACTCCGCCGGTCGGCGCTTGCAATTATATAGTCGCGGCAATAGGCCATGTGCCGATAGGCGAATTATTTAAAAGTATCTGGCCGTTTGTCTTGGCCGCGCTTATCGTGCAGTTAATTATCATAACTTTCCCTGTCTTGACTATCAGCATACCGGCCTTGATGGGGCTGTAAAAATTTTAAATTATTTTTATATAGCTAAAATAAAATATAGAGATTTAAATTTAAGAGGCGTTTTAAATTAATATGCAGAGTAAAGAATTAATTGATTGCGGCGAGCCGTTAGTGCCTGCGAGTTTATTCCCGTCAAAAATTTTAGTGCGCAGCTGGTACTTTAATGAAGGGCTTGAAGGCAGTGTGCCGGAAGCGTGGCTTAGATTAGGCGCATATGAACGGCTTGTCCGGGCGGCAAAAAATTTGCCGGATAATTGGCATTTCGTAATATGGGACGGTTGGAGATCGTTCAAGCTGCAGAGCAATTTATTTAATATTTTATTAACTCGTATTAAAGCAGCTGAGCCGGATATATCAAGTGAAGAAGCTTGTGAGCGGGCGAGCGTATTTGTAGCCGTGCCGTCGAAAGAGCCTGAGACTGTAGCAGGGCATTTAACCGGCGGCGCAGTAGATATAACTATTGCGGATGCAGTCGGCTTATATTTGGACATGGGCGGCGGCTTTGACGAGACCGAGCCGCACTCGTATACGAGCTACTACGAGCAAAATAATTTAAATATCAAAGCCCGTGACAACAGGCGGCGCTTAGTTGAGCTGTTAGAGGCCGAGGGGTTCAGCAATTACCCGTCCGAGTGGTGGCACTTTGATTACGGCAATCGGAACTGGGCTTTGAGAACCGGCGCAGACTATGCGATTTATGGATATGCCGAGCCGCCGTTTAAGTGGCACAGACCTTAAATTAAGATCTGTATAAAGAGTGTCTGCAAAATTTTATCTGGACGCTTTAAATTAATTTTGAAAAATAAATAAGATATGATATAATAATTAAGTTTTAAATTTTAAATTTAAAGCGGAGGACTGGCCGAGCGGTCGATGGCGGTTGACTTGAAATCAATTGAGGTGCAAGCCTCCAGGGGTTCGAATCCTCTGTCCTCCGCCAATGATAGAATTAAATAGAATTATATGATAATATAAACTCCGTATTAAACGGAGTTTATTTGTTTTTTATAGAGAGTATAACTCTATATAGTACTATATGTAGCTATGACTTTACCGTACCTGAAACCGTACCACTCTATTTAATTCTATTTTCAGGGGTACGGTTAGATAAAAAATA
>JAFUXM010000127.1 GCA_017470785.1 Synergistaceae bacterium | reverse complement strand
TTCGAACTGCAAGGCCGGTGGACTTCAGGCTGAGTGACCGGCTGAGATTTCTATCTTAGAGGCGAGTGAAGGTGTCAGTCAGGCCGTTATGAAGTGAGCCATGACTAAGCTTAAGCACTGGAAGGCCGCCGGTGTTCAGGCTGAATGAATTTGTATCCTAAATAAGGATTCGAATTGAGCGCAATAAATGCAGTCAGCAACAGGGCTAATGAGATTTGTGATTTTTCGAGAGGTACGGAAAAGGGTACGGTTAAAATCGCGTTAGCTGATTTGATGGAGTAACAGTCCACCGAACTAATCACTCAACCCCGCTCAATCACTAAGCTTACGCAAAACACCCCGCAGGCTGTGTGTATTTTTGTGTGTATTCTGCTTAGTGCTTATGTGAGAGGTTGCGCTTATCTAATGAATGATGTATAATTTGCAGCAACACGGCAAGAGATGTTTAATTCAATGCGCCGTGTAATATGTGAGTGGAGAGTGATTGAGTTATGGCAGTAGAAATAAAATCGAAGGTATGGAGCGACGCAAGCGACACCGGCAAGCCCGCCGCCGATATTCCTTTAAAGGAAGAAGTCACGGCGGCTCATCAAGACGGGCAGGAAAGTTTTATATTGCAGCCGAAGGCAAAGCTTGAGCTTAAGACAAAGCGCGTCAACGCTGTGTTCAGGCCGTCAATTTATGAAAAATTTGCACAGATAGCTAAAGCTAACGGCTACAGTGCGAACGAGGCGCTGAATATGTTAATAGAAAAATTTGTTGCGCAGAGTGAGCATCAGAATTAATATATTTGAGGGCGCTGATTGAGCATTAGTCCAACATAGTAATATTCAAGTCGCAGCGGTAACATGTCGAGAGGTTATAACATGAAAAAATTATTTAAATTCTCACGGACGCTTGACATGTCGAAAATAATCTGTTAGTATGAATGCAAGCTGATTGAACTTAGGCAATTAGCAGGGCAGATTTACAAAGGAATAAAAAAATCGCGTCTTGAAACTTGCAAGGATCAGACGCGAGAGCAACAAATTTTCACAGGGCGCATTGTGCCTGTTTATCTGCATTATAGCACGGCAGGCCGGAATGTACAAGAGTTCAGTTATACAGCCCGTGAAAAATCAGCGGTTAGAGTTTTTGGGTTGCTGTAAGCAGCATGGACAGAATAGCTAAGGAGGCTATATCAATGGAAGAACAGCGACAAATTGGAGACGCGCGGCAGCAATACGTGAATGCGCGAGAGTTATCGGCGAGGCTTGCGATACCGCAAAATACGCTATATTACATAGCTAAACATGGCGATTTTCCCCGGGGTATCAAGATCGGCAGGGCGCGGCGGTGGCTTGTCAGTGAGATTGAGGCGTATTTGGCAGCATTGGAGGCAGACCATGAATAAAAAACTCTATGATTTGTGCGTCAAGACTGGAGAATATCAGACAGCCGACGGGCAAACACAGCCCTTCATGCTTAACGTTGGAGCTGTTATGCAGGGAGACAAAGGCAGCTATATTCTGATTAGACGGACGTTTAACCCCGCAGGCGTTCCCGTAATAGGGAAAAATTGCGACAGCGTCATGATTGAGTTATCTCAGCCGAAAAATGCAGCGAAAAATTAATTTGAGTGGATTTGAGGCCGCAGGGCGGGCAGCTATCAGGGCAGCCCGCCCTCAATTATCTAAATCACGATTAGTGGAGATTGATGATAACACTGGTATAATAAAAGTGCGCGGCCACTCCTTAATATGGATTAAGACAGTGACCGCATCAAGACGCAGGAAAATTATATCATTCTTGCGTCAAATTTGCAATGTGCGCATTTAGTCGCAGGAAGGAGATATAATTAATGGACAGAGATCGGGCAAAAATCGAGCTTAGAGAGCATTTGAAAGAATATTTAGAAAATAAGCACGGTATCGACACATCAAAAAATTTCCGTTGCTTAAGCCCACAGCATGAAGACAAAAATCCAAGCATGGGCTTTGACGCGGCGCATAATCAAGCTCACTGCTTTTCTTGCAATGAAAATTACGATATTCTGGACTTGATACAGCAGGATTATAATTGTGACTTCAACGAGGCTTTGAAAATCGGTTGTGAGATGTATCATATTCAGATTGATAAGAATTCCGGCGGCGCGGCTCAAACTAACTCAGCTCCTATGAAGAAAAATGCAGTCAAGCAGCCGCAGGCTAAGCAAGAGCAAGCCCCCGCCGTCAGGGATAGGCTCAAAGCTGAATTTGACGCAGCGCAACCGGCAAACAATGCACACCCCTATTTACAGGCAAAACACGTTAAAAACGACGGCACGCTGAAAGTAAATCATAAAAACGAGTTGCTGATCAGCTTGCGAGACGTGGACGGAAATTTCAAAGGTTATCAGCGCATAGTTCCCTATCCAACGAAGAAGACTGACAAGGATACCGGCAGGGAAGTTGTAAAATGGCTTAAGTTTCAGGCTGAAGGTACAGCTCAGACAGGCGCATTTCATGTTATCGGCAGCTATGAATTGCAGCAAGGCGATACAGTCGTATTGGCAGAGGGTTACGCAACGGCCTTTAGTATCTATAAGTGCATAGGCTCTAAAGCCCGTGTCGTCTTTGCTCTCAATTGCGGAAATTTATTTGAGGTTGCGCGGGCAATTCATGACAAATACGACATCAAGCCATTTATCGCAGCCGACATTGACAAGGATGGACGTAAGGCAGTCGCAAAGTGTCGTGAAGATATATGCAGCGGCCATGTTTTGCCACCGCTTGATGAAGTTGACAAGAACGAAGCCCGTACAGACTGGAACGACTATTTTACAAAATATCGCCTTGACACCACGAAGGCCGCGCTGATCGACGGGTTAAGCAAGCCGGAATTTTTGCCTGTAGATGAAGAACTTGCAGCAAGCACTTTGACTAATCTTGACATCAATGATTTTTATATTGAGTTCGGGGAGCGCAAGAACGTCAAACAAATTGAGATGATCGGCGGGTTATTCCCGCGCGGCAAAATCAGCGCACTGATCGCGCCCCCTGGAACTGGTAAAACATGGTTCATTTTATATCTCTCTATGTATTTTTCACGCGGCGGTGGCTTAGAAGAGCCGTTATTATCTCGTTTTCCAATTAATCGGCCTTATAAGAGCATGATTTTATCAGGCGAGGGTGGCTATGATGAACTAATCGGACGCAGCGATAACACAGGCTGGAGATATGACCGTCAATATTTGGGCGTGGTTGATTTGAACGAACTTATAGAAAATGATGTTTTACTGTCGTTGACGCAAGAGCAAGGCCGCCGTAACCTTGAGCGGTTGATTGACAAGCGGCAGCCTGATATTATTTTCCTTGATAGTCTCATGGCTTTTTCAGATTATGACGAAAACAAGTCAAGAGAGATGGGGGAGCTTATGAAGTATCTTATGCAGACAGCCCGCATAAACGATATTGCCATTGTACCAGTCCATCACACCCGCAAGCGCAAGCTGAACGAACGGAAGACAGCTCAGGATATGGACGAGATGATAGGTAGCAACATGATGCAGCGCTACACACGGCGCATTATCGGACTACAGCCGAAGGGTCAGATGATAGTTGAAGAAGTCACGGGCGAAGAGCCGGTTATAGTGCGCGATTTAAAGAACAACCTCACGAAGAAGTTTAAGCCCTTCACATTCTGCATTACGACAGATGAAGACACGAACAAGCTTGATATGGAATTTGAATTTGAGCCTGATTTGACATTCAAAGCCCCCGATAAGAAGAGCGAGATTTTGCATTATATCCAAGAAAATTACGCAGAGGGCGACGATCGTTTCACACGCGCCGAGTTGGAACAGGTATTCACTGCAAAATCCACGCTACAGAAAGCGTTGAAGGAGTTAGTAGAGGCGGGGAAATTGGGGCGTTGCGGGGAGAACAGAAGTGCAGAATATTTTTTGCGGCCTGAAATAGTCGATTAAAATTTTGCGCCTAATGCAGATTAAAAATTTTTAGGCGCATTTTGCAGTGAGCCGATAGCTGAAATTGGGGAAAAGCCCGCAGCTATCGGCTTTTGCTATTCCATGGGCGCGACAAAAAATTTTGCGCCTATTGTTTTTTAAAAGTGAATAGGCGATAGGCGCAAACTTACAAACGCAGTCAGTGACTGGATTTTAACCGCCTAAAAGCAATAGGCGCAAATTAGGCGCAAAAACGCAGTCAGTGACTGGATTTACAGCATCTATAAATCAGCTTGACAAGCTAATTTATGACCACGAGCAAACGCGGTTGGTGACTATGTTTGCCACCGCCTATTTTGCGCCTAAAACGCCACTTTTGCAAACACAGTGTTCATGGGGTGTTGTGCGGGGTCAAAATTTGCGCCTATTTTGCGCCTATTGCTTTTAGGCGGTGCAAACACAGTGTTCATGAGGGATTGTGAGTTTGCGCCTAAAAAAAATCATTTTTTTGCAAATTTGGGGAGAGGGGGAGAGGTGGATATATAATAATAATAATAATCTCTCTCTTCTCTCTATCTCTCTCAACAACCCTCATCATCTCCTTTATCGGAACAACACAACAGCCGTCAACTCAGCCACCGTCAAGCTTTACGCGCATTCTGTGCAGCAAAGCCCGATGTTCTCTATATCGGCGCGATATAGCGCAGGGTGGCTTGTAGATGCTCTATAATCGACGCAGCGTGACGGGGTAAGGTGTTTAGTCAAGGCGAGGGCTGAAAATCGATTGTAGGGCATTCTGACGCGTCCGGTAAAAAGGTACTGGGAACGCAGTAGTGGAGGCGGTGGGACGCCGACCCCGCCATTTTCTTAGCCATAGAAATTTTTTCAGGCAGGCGCTGAACTGGAATTTAACTTCCGCAAATAAATCTTTTTGGAAGTTGCAACAGCAAGGCCGCTGATGTTCAGGCCGTTATGAAGTGAGCCATGACTAAGCTTAAGCACTGGAAGGCCGCCGGTGTTCAGGCAAAAATATTTTGCTGAGATTTTTTCGAACTGCAAGGCCGGTGGACTTCAGGCTGAGTGACCGGCTGAGATTTCTATCT
>JAFUXM010000126.1 GCA_017470785.1 Synergistaceae bacterium | reverse complement strand
TTAATTAAATTATTATTAAAGCAGCAACATTCCCTCAGACGAGACGAAGAGCTTCACTACGCTTGTTAATGCGCCGAGCATCGAACCTACTAATACAACCATCATGACTGAGCGGCCAAATCCGCCGAGCTGGCCGCCGAAAATCAACATGCCGCCGGCAAAGAACAGGCCGACCATGGAGATTAACAGTGCAGTCTTGCCTGATAAAGCATCAATTAACTTCTCAACGCCCGTGTTCCACGCCACTGAATCGGTCTTAGCAAACGCCGCCATCGGGATGCATAATAACATCATCACTGCAAGAACCGACAACACTGTTACACGATGCTCAAAGAGCCACTTCGAAAAACTAAACTTCAACATTTTTAAAAACCCCTTCTATTAATAATATATAAAGCATAACGCTTTAATCTATTTTCTTTTTTAAATCTCTGAATATATACTCGTTGTGTTCGACGCCGTCGACTGCAATTATCTCAGCGACCTTAGGCCCGATCTTGGGGTCTCTGACTAAAAATACTACTATGTCTATGGCCTCGCCGACGAGTTCGCGCATGGGCGTTTCAGACACTTCCGAAATTAATTGCTCAATTCGCAATAGTCCGGCTCTTGCATCATTAGCATGAACCGTGCAGACACCGCCGGGATGTCCCGTGTTCCATGCCTTAATCATGTCCAACGCCTCTTTGCCTCTGACCTCACCGACTATAATTCTGTCAGGCCGCTGCCTCATCGTAATTTTCAATAAGTCCTGCATAGATACTTCATCATTGGCTCTCATAGCGACGTAATTATCAAGCGTGCATTGCAGCTCAGCCGTATCTTCAAGAATTACAAGCCTGTGCTGCGGCGTCAATAACTTCATCTCGTTTATAATTGCATTTACAAAAGTCGTCTTGCCCGTGCCCGTACCGCCGACAACTAAAATATTTTTGCGGGTCAAGACTGCCTTTCTTAAAATTTCTATGTCCTCGAGCGTAGCGCGGCCAGTCTCAACGTATTGCGACAGCGGGAACACTGCCGAGGCTTTTTTGCGTAAATTAAATGAAGGATGCAAGACTATCGGCGGTATAACGCCTTCAACGCGGCTGCCGTCACCGGGCAATTCGCCCTCAACTCTCGGATTATCAACGTTAATAACAGTGCCGAGCATGTGAGCTATCGTACCTAACATCTGTAATGCCTGCACGTCTGACATATCGCATAAATATTCCATGCCTGTGCCGAGCTTGTCAGTCCAGACTGAGCCGTCAGGGTTCAACATGACCTCAACGACTTTAGGATCGTCCATCGCGGCTCTCACCTGATCGCCCATCTCACGCCGCAGTTTAGCTAAATTCCGCCTCGTGACCTCTTCAGTCGCCTTGCTCATGTCAAATCATCTCCTCGCAGATTTTTAAAAAATTTAGCTATATTTTATTTTAAAAATTTAAAATTGCAAGCCCCCCGTTTCGGCCTGAAACCTTTAAAAAATAATTTTAATAAATTTAAATTGCAAGCGCATGTTTCACTTCACAGAATTTTTAAAAAATTTGGCTATATTTTATTTTAAAATTTTAAAATTGCAAGCCCCCCGTTTCGGCCTGAAACCTTTAAAAAATTAATAAATTTAAATTGCAAGGCATGTTTCACTTTGAAACTTGTTTAAGCAAAAAATAATTTTGTAATATAATAAGCTAAGAATTAAGAAAGGGGCAAATTATTTCAATGCGGAGCTATAAAATTTTAGCGATATGCGCTGTTTTTTTAATAATTTTTAATTTTAATAACGCTGCGAGCGGCGAGTCAGTTGCGATAGACAAGAGCGGCGATGCGGAGCTGCAGGCTTTAATCAGTGAAGTTACGCCTAAGTTCGCTCAGCTTGTGTATGCTGAGAACGGCATCGAGATGCCCTGCAATTTATTCTTGCCTGAAAATTACCCGGGCAATAAAAAATATCCGTTAGTGTGCTTCATGGCGGACGGCAGCACCGTAGGCAAAGAGACCGATGCGCCGCTTAAACAAGGCTTGGGCGGAATTATCTGGGCTTCGCAGGCTGAACAGGCCAAACGCGAGTGCATAGTGATAGTGCCGCAGTATCCCAAGCGCATAGTTGATGATCAAACCGGCGCGAGTGCCGCCGAGTATATAACTTTAACAGAGAATTTAATCCGTGCAGTGATCGACGGCTTTCAAGTTGACAATAAAAAAATTTACGTAACAGGCCAGTCAATGGGCTGCATGGCCTTAATGATCATAGCTGACAAGCATCCGGATTTATTTACGGCTGAATTATTTGTAGCCGGCCAAGGCAACCTGCCGAGCATCGAGGGCTTAAAGCGCCAAAAATTCTTTTACGTCACAGCCGAGGGCGACGAGCCTGCAGCAAGGGCTCAGGCAAATTTAATTAAGAAATTTCAGGATGCAGGCGTGAAAGTCAGCCGGTCGCGCGAATGGGACGCAAGGATGAGCCAGCAGGAACTTGCCCGGGCGATTAACGTCATGCTGTCAGGCCGCCCGACCGCTAACTTCGCAAGGTTTGTAAAATATTCTGTCATTCCCAAAGAGGGCGAGCGCGGCTTTACTGGTCTTGCAAATAATAATTCAAAGCAGGCTGAGCATGAATTTTCGTTTGATGCAGCCTACCGCATTGACGCCTTGCGCGACTGGCTGTTCATGCAGGAAAAAGCTAAATAAATTTTAATTATAAAATTTTAAAAATTTAACATTTTATAATATAATGCGTCAAATCAGCTCTTAAATTTAAAAATTAAATTTAACGAGCTGATTTATTGTTTAGTTTAAAGAAGGTGTTGTTATGAAATTATTTGGACTTAATAATCTTGAGTATTTTAAATCGCAGCTCGACGCGAGTTCACGCGAGGTTTTAGCTCAGGCTGTTAAAAGCATAGTAGAAGTTAAGAAGCGCGGCGGCAAGATTACGGTTGTGACCGGCTCAGGGCCTAATATACACGAGGGCGTGACGACTTTAATTGCAGAGCTTATACGCGTTGGAATTATCGACGGCGTGACGACCAGCTCAGCCGTTATATCTCACGAGATGGGCGGCGCTTTAGACAGAGTTTATAGAGTGAACGCAGCTGAACTGGGAATGAACATGGATCAAATGCCGCGCGGCGATTTATACGAGTTCACGGACTTAAGCAGCGAGTATTTAGATAATTTAAGACG
>JAFUXM010000125.1 GCA_017470785.1 Synergistaceae bacterium | reverse complement strand
TTTTTTATTACTCGCTTGCAATTATGCCGGCTTTGATTTTAATTTTATTAAATGACAGAGGAGAAATGATTAAATCATGAAGAAAGTAATAGTAATCGGTGCGGGGCCTGCGGGCTTGACTGCGGCTTATGAGCTGTTAAGCAAGAGCAATAATAATTATGAAGTAATTATATTAGAAGAGAGCGGCGCTATAGGCGGTATCTCTAAGACTGTTAATTATAAGGGCAATAGAATGGACATGGGCGGCCATAGATTTTTCTCGAAAGTTAAAGAAGTCAATGACTGGTGGGAGAAGATGATGCCGACGCAAAGCGCATTGCCCTATGACGATAAAATTCTTGGCCGAGTTTCTAATATTATTAGCTATAATCACGCCGATCCGGAATTGACAGATAGAGTTATGCTCAGACGCAATAGGTTATCGAGAATTTTATTTAATCATAAATTTTTTGACTATCCCATTTCGTTAAAGTTCGCGACGATTAAGAACATGGGATTTATCACGACTTTTACTGCCGGCATGAGCTATGTAAAGAGCATGATATTTAAACGGCCTGAGAAGTCGCTCGAGGACTTTTATATTAATCGCTTCGGCAAAAAATTATACTCGATGTTCTTTGAGAATTACACGCAGAACTTATGGGGCAGGCATCCCAGCGAAATATCGCCGGAATGGGGAGCGCAGCGCGTGAAGGGCTTATCGATAAGCGCGATACTGCGCGATATATTCAGCAAAATTTTTAATAAAAATAACCGCAAGGTCGAGACGTCATTAATCGAGGAGTTTGCGTATCCTAAGCTCGGGCCGGGGCAATTATGGGAAATTACGGCCAGCGAGATTGAAAAGCTGGGCGGCAAAATTATTTTTAATGCAAAGGCTGTTAGGCTTAATAGAGATTTAAATAATAATAATATTAATGAAATTATTTATATTAAAGATGATAAAGAATTTAGCGAGAGCGCAGATTATGTAATAAGTTCGATGCCGCTTAAAGATTTAGCTGCCGGAATTAATGATATTCCCGAAAATATTTTAAATATCGCGCAGGGTTTGCCGTATCGGGACTATATGACTTTGGGCGTGTTATTAAAATCTTTGAGCTTAAAGAACGAGACGAAAATTAAAACTATAAATAATATCACGCCGGACAACTGGATTTACGTTCATGACAGGAGCGTCAAGATGGGACGCATACAGGTCTTTAATAACTGGTCGCCGTATCTGGTGAAAGATATAAATAATACGGTCTGGATCGGGCTCGAATATTTTTGCAACGAGGGCGATGAGCTTTGGAGCATGAGCGATGAGGAATTTTCCCGTATGGGAATTGACGAGATGCTGAAGCTTGATTTAATTAATAATAAAAATTTAGTGCTTGATTATCACGTTGAGCGGGTCAAGAAAGCTTATCCGGCATATTTCGATACGTATGCAAATATAGATGAGCTGAGAGCATGGCTTGATAATATAAATAATTTATATTGCGTGGGGCGCAACGGCCAGCATAGATATAATAATATCGATCACTCGATGTGTACGGCGTTCGAGGCTGTGAAAAATATTTTAAGCGGCGTGAGTGATAAGAGCAATATCTGGGACGTTAATACTGAGAAAGAATATCACGAAGAGGGAGCGAAGAAATAATTTATGGCGAATTTATTAGTAGTAGTAATTCAATGCGACGACGTGACGAAACGCTGCAGCGGTTTTGCCTGCATGAATGATTTTTATGAAAGAACCGGCGCGTTTGCTGACTATCCTGACGGCACACGCTATATGAGCATGACCTGCGGCGGCTGCTGCGGCAATTTTATCACGGCTAAGATAGAGCATTTAACTAAAAAGCTTGAGCAAATAAATTTTGCTAAGCAGGATGTAATAGTGCATCTGGCTTCTTGCATCTGCTCGGAGAACTCGCATCGGCAGCCGTGCCCGTTCATGAATAGAATAAAAAATACTTTAACCCGCAAGGGCTATGAAGTTAAGCTCGGTTCGCATATCTCTAAGAAGGCGCAGACCAAGCGCGACGCAGGGATTTATAAATCATGGCAGTAAATAATTTTAATAATAATATTGATGAATTTTATATGCGCCGCGCGTTGGAGCTTGCGAAGCTGGGCATGGGCTTTACAGCGCCAAATCCGTTAGTCGGCTGCGTGATAGTTAAAGATAATGAAATTATCGGCGAGGGCTGGCATGAAAAATTTGGCGAGCCTCACGCTGAGATTAACGCGCTGAGTGACGCTGCAAGGCGCGGCCATAGCGTGAACGGTTCTACGCTGTACGTTACGCTTGAGCCCTGCTGTCATTTAAATAAGAAGACGCCGCCGTGCGCCCAGCGATTAGTTAAGGAGAAAGTCGCGCGTGTAGTTGCCGCAATGAGCGACCCTAATCCCAATGTGAATAATAAAGGCTTTGATATTTTGCGTGAGGCCGGAATAGAAGTCACTTGCGGCTGCTTAGAGAATGAAGCTCGATGGCTTAATCGCGGCTTTATTAAGGCGCAGGAAGCTAAAAGGCCGTGGGTGAGCTTGAAGGCGGCGTGCAGCCTTGACGGCTGCATGGCGTTAGCTAACGGCGAGAGCAAATGGATTACAGGACTTGAAGCACGAACTCAAGCTCATGCAATGCGGGCAAATCATGACGCTGTATTGGTCGGCGTCGGCACGGTGTTAGCTGACGATCCGGAGCTTAATGTGAGGCTTGTTGACTGCACGCGCGACCCGTTACGAGTGATTTTAGATTCGCATTTAAGAACGCCCGTAAATTCTAAAATTATTAATTCAGGCAAAGAGGCAAATCGATGCGTGATTTTCTATTGCGATAAAGGCGATGATGCAAAGCTAAGAGCTAATAGCTTAATTAATGCCGGCGCTGAGTTAATTTTAGTTGATGATATGAATTTGCAGCAGATTTTAAAAATTTTATTGGAGCGCAAGGGCGTATTAAAGTTAATGACCGAGGGCGGCTCGCATGTCTTGACGTCATTTATGCGTGAGAACTTAGCTGATAGTTTATCGCTGTTCATTGCGCCTAAGATAATCGGCAGAGGCCCGGGCTTAGGTGAAGGAATTAATTTAAATTCAATGCGCGAGGCGTTTAACTTAAAGAATATTAAGACGCAAAATTTCAGCAACGGCGATATATTACTCGAGGGCGTGTTTTAAATTAATTTTAATTTTATAGAGAATAATAATCATAATATATTTTATAATCTTGCTCTTGAAGAATATTTATGCGGGCTGGCAAGTATCTTGCAGCAAAATTTTTTTATGCTCTGGCAGAACGCGCCGAGCGTTATCGTCGGCAGATTTCAAGATATTTGCTCAGAAGTTAATTTAGAGTTTATAAATAATAATAACATCAAGCTTGCGAGGCGGAACTCCGGCGGCGGCGCTGTGTATCACGACTTAGGCAATTTAAATTACAGCTTTATAATTTATAATAATTATAATAAAAAAATTTATGACTTTAAATATTTCGCCGGCTTTATTATTGATGCGTTAAATAAGCTTGGAGTTCAGGCCGCTATGTCAGAGCGCAATGATATTTTATTTAATCATAAAAAAATTTCAGGAATGGCAATGTATAAAAGCGATAATATAATTTTATGCCATGGGACGCTGTTATATGACTGCGATTTAAACATCATGAATAAAGCCTTGAGCGTTGACAATAAAATTTTAAACGATAAATTATCGCGCCACGGCGTGAAATCTATCAAGAGCCGCGTAATTAACTTAAAAGATAATTTAATTAATATTAAAGATATTAACGAGTTTAAATTAAAGCTTAAAGAAAATTTAAATTTTAATTTAAACCCGTTTATCTTGCCTATTGAAAGCCATGACGCGATAGATTTAATTATGCAAAATAAATATTTAAACTTTAATCATCAGCTTTAAACTTTAATTAAAATATAAAAACTCCCGCCGGTCTATGAGCGCAGGCTTATGAGTGCGTCCGCAAGTTGAGTATATTATATTAAAATCTCGCTTTCCGGAATGCACTCTTCCCAGGCAGTATTAAGCCCTTCGCAAATATCCTGCATAGTTTTATTATGCGATAATATATAGGCCGTCTCAATTAAAGAATTATAATCGTCAAGGCTCATTAAGACCGCGCCGCCTCCGTCAGTTGCGACGCTGATTATCTCATTAAAATTAACAGCTTGATTAATATAGCCGGATATATCTTGACTAAAATTCTTGTAATCTACAGCAAGCATTTAATTTCATCTGCCTTTAAATTAAGATTTTTTAATTATAGCATTTAAAAATTTTTATGCTAAAATTAATAAAATATTTATAAACTCAGGGGGAGTTAAAAATGAGCAATCAGTACGCAGGGACACAGACCGAGAAGAATTTGCAGGCGGCTTTTGCAGGTGAGTCGCAGGCACGCAACAAGTACACGTATTTCGCTTCGCAGGCGAAGAAAGAGGGCTATGAGCAGATAGCCGCGATGTTCTTGAAGACTGCCGACAACGAGAAAGAACACGCCAAGATGTGGTTTAAGGAACTCGGCGGCATCGGCGACACAGCAGCGAATTTGCAGGCAGCAGCCGAGGGCGAGAACTACGAGTGGACTGATATGTACGACGGCTTCGCCAAGACAGCAGAGGCCGAGGGCTTTAAAGCACTTGCTGCGAAGTTCAGACTGGTCGCCGCAATC
>JAFUXM010000124.1 GCA_017470785.1 Synergistaceae bacterium | reverse complement strand
CGTGAATAATTTTATTTCCCGTGTTAATTTCACTATTCTCAAACAGCGAGTTAATCTTTGCCTGAAAATTATATTTGTGATTTAGCACGTGAAGCGGGATTTGATTTGCGTGATTAATAATTTTGTCTTTCCCGAGCCAGTTCAGCGTCGGCATTTTTTAATAAAACCCTCCAGTTTTAAATTAATTTAAATTTATTTTTATTTATTATAAATTAATTTTATTGGCTTGAGGCCGTGAAGTTTAAATTTGATTTGAGTATATTAATGAAGAAGTTTTGCGGAAAAAATTTTTGATGATGTTATATATAGAATTAAGAAATTTTATTTAGCTTGAGCGATTTAAATTTTAGATTATTGTAACATAAAAATTCTCCCGCCTAACTTTGCGTCAAGCGGGAGCGTTGATTATAAAATTAATTTTAAATTTTATTTTGCCTTCTGAGTTAAAGTCGCCCAGTCCAAATTATCCCAGTCAGGCTCTGCCGGAGCGTTAGCGTTGTCCGCCCAATAAAAGCCCAAGTTGGTCATGATGTTCGTCCACTCTGAGCTATGAGCGCCGACGTACTCAGCATAAGTCATGTCAGTGCCAGGGACTTTAGTAAGCGAGCAGTTTTTAAGCGCGTAGATCGGCGGGACTGAATCAACGGCGTCTTTATTGCAAGGATAGCTGTCGAACTCCTCGCTCCACTCGCGCTGAACTTCAGCTGAGCCGAACCAGTCCGCAAATTTCTTGACGGTCTCGGTCTGCTCTTTCGTTCTGTTCGGGTTGTCGATTACGCCGATATATTCAGCTATATAATAAGTTCCGTCGTCGATCTCGACTAAATTCCAGTTCTCCGGCTTTAAAGTTCCCTTTAACGGATTTGAAGACGAGTCCGCCGCCGAGTCTATGTTGCCGTAAAGCGATGAAGAATAGAACGTGCTGACCTGAACGTCGCCTCTGTTAAGTGCGTCGAAGCCGTATGAGTCACCCGTGAAGTTTCCGTTTGCGCAGTACTTCCATAAAGTCTTCCAGCCCTGAATTGAAATTCCGCCGGCAGGAGATTTAGGATCAGTGAACGAGTAAAGCATGGCGTTATTAATATTCATGTTTGTCGTGCCGCCGACGCGTCCCTGTCTGTACCACTTGAAGCCGCAGTTGACTATATCGGCCCAGTGCTGGAAGTGCAGCGCCTGGCCTTTCGTTCCAAGATCGTCATTTCTATAAAGCATGAAAATATTCTGAATGACGATGCCGTAGGCCTTGCCGTCGTACTTGTAATCTCCGACTTTGTCAGCCCATGACGGAGTCCAGTCGATGACGCGCAAATTTTCGTAGCCGTTATTAACGAGCTGTGACCAGCGGACTTCGTTTAAGCCGAAGATTACATCCGCGTCTTTGTTCTCGTTGGCAAGCTGAATGGCACTCGTGTCGCCCTTATAGACTGTCGAGTCATCGAGCGAGATGTTAAAGCCGGCTTTCTTCGCCGCGTTCTTAAGCCACGTCACGCGCTCGGACGAATTCGAGTTCGAGTAAATGCGAATGACATAGTCGTCGGCAAATGCAGCGACAGCAAATGAGCATAAAGCTAAAGCGATTAGTGCAGCGCAAAGAAATTTTTTCATTTCAAAATTCCTCCTCTTAATAAATAATTTAATTAATTTTAAAAAAATTTTTAAAACTAAAAAACTTTTCAAAGAACGCTTTTCGTATTATACTACAACTCAGCAAGTTTAATTAAATGCATTAGGCACGCAATTTAACAGGAGGGAATAAATTTTGGCTGAAGTAGATATGGCGCAGCAGCAGGATTTAAAGGACGTGGACGTCGAGACGCTTGGAGAAGAGCATATTAATTTAGTCTTTGCGCTTGGCCGTGAAAATTTTGGAGTGGACGTAAATCTTGTGCGCGAGATAGTCAGAGTGCCGCCGTTTATAACGAGAGTGCCGAACGCGCCGATGTATATCCGCGGCGTCATGAACCTGCGCGGCACGATCGTACCGGTCTTCGACATGCAGTTAAAGATCGGGATGCCCCATAACCCATTGACCGAAGATGCCCGTATAATAGTCATTGCAGTAAACGAAGTCCAGTTTGGAATTATAGTAAACTCAGTCCGCGAGGTGCGCACGATTTACGATAAGCAGCTCGAACCGGCGACTAAATTATCAAGCTCGGTAGATAAGCGTTATGTATTATGGGTTGCTAAGCCGTCGGACGACCGGCTTATCTTGCTTCTTGACGTATCAGCCCTGTTTGATTTAGATCAAGTTCTTCAGGAAGAAGAATAGGAAATAATTAAAATTAAAAATTTTAAAAATTTTACATCTCCAATACTTCACGCAATAATATTCGCCGCAGCCCTAACCGCACTCTTAATTTTAAGCAGCGCGGCGTGGGCTGACGCGTCGTTGTACGTAGGCAGCAACAAGGCCGGCACTGTCAAGACTTTGAATTTAAATTCTAAGCTATACGTCTCGGCTCAGGGCGTGGCATCTATATTCGGCTTCACGTCCTCATACTCGGGTGCAAGTCAGGAGCTTGTGATGTCGCGCGGCCGGTCGCAGATTAGAATATTAATGAACTCCGTTGCAGCATGGCGGGATGCGTCGCTGATTTCTTTATCGTCAGTGCCGTTTGAACAGGACGGCATATGCTGGCTTGATACTGCAAGCGCCGCCGCGATATTCCAACGCATAGCCGGCGCAGGCGCTCAAAACAAAATTAGATTTACAGCAAGTGCATCAAGTTCTTCTTATTATAATAGCAATAAAAATAATAATAACTCTAACGCTAATCAAGACACTATAATTGCTTCGCGGCCTCGGGCTAATACTACGCGGCCAGAGCCGGTGATCTTGCCGAGTGCAAATGCTAATACGCATACTGAGCGTGAGCCGGTGATTTTGCCCAGCGCAAATTCCAACCGGCCCGAGCCGATTATACTGCCGCCGGAGGACTCGCAGGCTATAATCACGCCGCAGCCTCAGCCCGCAAAGCCAAGTCAAAATAATTCGCTTAGCCCGACTTTAATCGACAATCCCGAGGAATTTATGAAGCATGAGAATTCACGTCCGAGACAAGCGCAGTCTGAAATTACGCCAAAGCCAGTGCAGCAAGCAAATTTAAATTTAGGCGAAGTTTATAGAGTGCGGTGGAGCTTCACGGGCAATCATAACAGAGTTCGGGCAGTGATAGACGCAAGCGATAAGGCCGAGCCTGCAATTAAAATATCTCAGGACGGCACGGCAAGCGCATTATTTGCATCAGCTAAATCCGACAGCATCGAGGGCGGCGTATCGCCGTATGAGAACTTGACTTTAAGCACAGTTAAGCGC
The DNA here is from genome assembly GCA_017470785.1 of Synergistaceae bacterium. Classification (GTDB taxonomy): domain Bacteria; phylum Synergistota; class Synergistia; order Synergistales; family Aminobacteriaceae; genus JAFUXM01. The sequence continues at coordinate 3,592 of JAFUXM010000124.1, read as the reverse complement.
AGCAGCGGCGTTGAATTAATATTTAAAGCAAGCGGCCTTAAGAACGTTGAGAAATTAATTTTAAGTTCGCCGCGCCGCGTTGTCTTTGACTTCTTCTTTAATAAAGATGTAACTGTAAGGCGCAGTAAATTGCAGGCGCAAGCGCAGCCTGAAATTACGCCGCAGCCGGTTATAACTCAGCCTGAAGTCACTCAGCCGCGAGTGCCGAGAAATATCGGCGGCAGGAAAACTATAGTAGTTGATCCGGGCCACGGCGGCAAAGACCCCGGCACTGCAGCTAACGGAGTGACCGAGAAGAACGTTAATCTAAGCGTCGGATTATTGCTCGAGCGTGAGCTTAAAGCATTAGGCTTTAATGTGATAATGACGCGGCGCACTGACGTTTATTTAAAGCTTCAGGAGCGCACGGACATAGCGAATAACGCTAAGGCCGACGTGTTTGTGAGCGTGCATGTCAATGCATTGCCGTCAGCTAAGAAAACTTCCGGCTTTGAGATTTATATTATGGCCTTGCCGACCGACAAAGACGCATTGAACTTAGCAAAGATTGAGAATAGAGAATATGTCGAGGGCAAGGCGGCGGCTAATAATAATGCCGAGGTTGACAAGCGCACTGAGTTATTATTAAGAATTTTGGGCGACATGCAGCAGAATAATAAAATCAACGAGAGTACTGAACTTGCCGAGGCTTTATTTAAGGCCGGCAATGGCAGCTCACTGCCGATGAAGCGCGTTGCTCAAGCGCCGTTCTTTGTGTTAAGAGGCGCGGGAATGCCTGCGGTGTTGCTCGAGACCGGATTTGTCACGAATGAGACTGAAGCTAAATTGCTTGCCCACCCGGGCTATCAGGAGCGCATAGCTAAGGCAATGGCTGCGGGCGTCGCTGATTATTTGAAATAAATTTATATTATATATAAAAGGAATGAATTAAATGTCTGATAGACAAGACGAGAGGATGATACAGCGGCGGCGGCCTCACCCGAGGCGCGAACCTCCAAAGAAGAAGACGCCGTTTTTGCTTAAATTTTTATCATGGCTCGGCGTGATTTTATTTTGCTTCGTGTTGGGCTATCTCGGCACTGAGCTGTTGATGAGGGCGCTTGACAAGAAAGTTTTCTTAAATCCTGAAAATCGCTATGAGACTAACGATGATTTGGAGAATTTAAAAGCGTCGGAGCAGCGGCGCATAGCAGGCGGCGGCGACGGAGTGCGGCAGCTGAATTTGTTAATTTATTACGCCAACGGCGAGGAAATTAATAACGAAGAATTTAGCGTGACTGCCAGAACTCAGGAAGATAATATTAAAGAAGCTCTTGAGCGCGTATTGTCGATGAGTGAGCTTGCTAATGCGCAGCAAATTGAGTTAAAGCATGTGTTTAGAAATGCCGACACGGTGTTTTTAGATTTTTCGCAGCAGTTTGTGAGCGAGTTAAGCGCAATCGGCGAGAAGCGCAGCATGTATTTATTGACGAGCATAGTCAGGACTATTCAAGAGAATTTTCCGCCGATAATTCAGGCAAGATTTTTGATTGACTCTAAGTCGCCGAAGTCCGGCGGCGCTGTTGACTTGACGCGCATCTGGAAGATGCCGAGCTCAAAATCTTAATTTTAATTTTAAATTATGCTAAATAAATTAGTCATTGCGACTGGGAATAAAGGCAAGTTTGAGGAGTTTAAAGCTATGCTGAGCTTGCATGGCTTAGAATTTGCGCATGAAATTATATTTGCGCCGCAGCTTGCAGTTAATATTAAAAATAAAAATATTAAGGTCGAAGAGACCGGCTCGAGCTATGCTGAGAACGCTGAGATAAAGGCGCGGGCGTGGGCTGAAGCATCAGGCTTGCCGTGTCTTGCTGACGACAGCGGCCTTGAAGTTGACGCATTGAACGGAGCGCCGGGGATTTACTCGGCGAGAGTTCAGGGCTTAAAGAATGACGAGGCTCGTAATCTATGGCTGTTAGATCAGCTTAAAGATTTTAAGGGCCGCGATGCGAGACGCGCGAGATTTGTTGCAAGCTTAGTGTTGATTAATGATAATTTTAAAGCTGTAGGCAATGGCGTATGCAATGGCTATATAGCTGAGAGTATGAGCGGTGCAAATGGCTTCGGCTATGACCCGTTGTTTATACCGGATGGCTTTAATATCTCGTTTGCCGAGCTTGGCGCTGAGATTAAAAATAAAATTTCGCATCGCGCTCTTGCAGTGAAAGATTTATTTAATAATTTAAAATTTTAAATTATTAATTTATTATATGATAAAATAAGTTTTAAATTTTTGTAAACGTCAAGTATTTATATTTAATGTTAATAGTTTAATGGAGGGAAATTTTTTGCGTACTTTGCTTGCAATAGCGCATATTATAATTGCAGTTTTGTTAATGGGAGCTGTGTTAGTACAGCAGCGCAAACAGGGCGGCTTCTCAGGGATATTCGGCGGCGGCACGCAGGCTGACTCAGGGCAGTGGCAGCGTTTCACGGGAATGACTAAAATAACTATAATTCTCGCCGCCGCGTTTATGATTACGTCAGTTTTGTTAGTGCTTATAAGCTAAATTTAAAATTAAAATCAGGAGAATATAACGGCCATGTCCGCTTCTTTGTTAAATTCGTTACAAGATGCCACGGAATTTAAGCCAGAATTAAACAGATTTTTGAGTGCGACCCATGACGAAATTAGATCGGGCGCTACGACTGATATTTACTTTGTGAACACGCGGGATGTGCTGCGTGAGGCAGGCCTTTTGGATACGCCTGTCACGGCTGAGATATTTACGCGCACGAGCGGGATATTTGCCGGTGCCGGTGAGGTCTTAGAGCTGTTAAAAGATAAGCATGTGAAGATCGAGGCTTTGAGCGACGGCGATACGTTTAATTATAAAGACACTGTGATGCGCATAACCGGGCCTTACGGTGAGTTCGGCCTATTCGAAACTACGTTGCTCGGCATGATGTCGAGTGCGTGCGCATGGGCGACGGCTGCTCGTGAGTGCGTTGACGCAGCGCAGGGCAAGCCGGTATTATGCTTCGGAGCGAGGCATTTGCATCCGGCGGTTGCGCCCGTAATGGAAGCTACGGCGTTGAAAGTCGGCGGCTGCGCCGGTGCAAGCTGCATATTAGGCGCTAAGCTCTGCGGCCGCGAGCCGTCAGGCACTATTCCCCATGCAGCAGTGTTAATCATGGGCGACACTTTAAAGCTTGCCAAGCTCTATGATCAAGTATTGCCGGATCGAGTCGGCAGAATATTCTTAGTCGATACGTTTAAAGACGAGTGCGAAGAGGCATTGAGGCTTGCGGGCGAGTTAAAGCGGCTTGACGCAGTGAGGCTCGATACGCCTGGTGAGCGCGGCGGCGTCACGGTTGATTTAGTCCGTGAGATTAGATATAAGCTTAACATGGCCGGATTTAATAACGTTAAGATAGTAGTCTCGGGCGGCCTTAATCCTGAGAGAATTAAAGTTTTAGCCGAGGCCGGTGCGGACGTGTTCGGAGTGGGCAGTTATATAGCGCACGCAATCCCGATGGACATGACCATGGACTTGAAGGAAGTTAATGATAAGCCCATAGCGAAGCGCGGCCGCTTCCCGGGCAAGAT
>JAFUXM010000014.1 GCA_017470785.1 Synergistaceae bacterium | reverse complement strand
TAGCTAAGCACAAGGGCGGAGATGTAACTTGTACGGGCGGAATTTTGCCGGTGCAGGCTTAGAGATTAAAAATTTATATTTAAAATTTATGGGAGCGAATTAATACATGGGACAGATTCAGATTATAGTTGAGGGCATGACTGCGAGCGGCAAGTCGACTATCGTAAATTTGTTGGCTGAGAGACTGGGCTTTAAGTTAATGCCTGAAGAGTTTAGAGACCAGTATGATTTATTAAGTAAATTTCATCACGAGACGCAGGAGACCGGCGATAAAGAGCATAAGGCGTTTAAGTGGGCGTTTCCTATGCAGTTAAATTTTCTTGCTACGAGATTGTCGCAGTATTTGTGTGCGTCTGAAGAGGATAATTATATATTAGATAGAAGCGTGTTTGGTGATAAGGTCTATGCAAGTTTATATTATAAGCAGGGATATTTTAGTGATAGTCAGTTCGGCGCGTATTTAACGCTGTATGATTCGCTGTTAAGATATGTTAAAGAGCCGAGATTATTGATATTAACTCGGTGCGGCTTTGATGAAATTTTAAGAAGGATTAAGGCGCGCGGCCGTCAGGACGAGATCGATGCCGGCGAGAATTACTGGCGCTTGCTTTATGATGCTTATATGCCGTTTTTAGATTTTATAAAGTCAGAGATTAATATTAAAAATATAATTGAGCTTGATATTTCCAATCCGGCCTTTATATACACGCCGGAGCTTGTGGATAAATTTTTGGAAGATGTTAAATCTTATTTTCCTGATAGATTTAAATAAAAAGATTTAAAAAATAAATAAATTTTAGGAGGTAAAAATAAATTGAATTTTCAGGAGCTTTATATGCGCTTGCAAAAGTTCTGGGCGCAGCAGGACTGTGTGATACAGCAGCCGTATGATATTGAGGTCGGAGCAGGCACGATGAACCCTGCGACTGCACTGCGGGTGTTAGGGCCTGAGCCGTGGCGTGTAGCGTACGTTGAGCCGTCGCGGCGGCCTGCGGATGGCCGTTACGGCAAGAACCCCAACAGGCTTCAGCATTATTATCAGTATCAGGTGATTATAAAACCTGCGCCGGTGAATATTCAGGATTTGTATATCGAGAGTTTGTTGAGCCTTGGCATTGAGCCGACCGAGCATGACATAAGATTTGTCGAAGATGACTGGGAGAACCCGTCAACCGGTGCATGGGGCTTAGGCTGGGAAGTCTGGCTTGACGGCATGGAGATAACGCAGTTCACGTATTTTCAGCAGTTAGGCGGCGTTGACATGGAGAGCGTACCGGCTGAAATTACTTACGGCCTTGAGCGTATCGCGATGTACGTTCAGAAAGTAAATAACGTGTATGATTTGAACTGGGCAGGCAATGTTAGCTATGGCGACGTGCATTTACAGGGCGAGATCGAGCATTCGTATTATAATTTTGAAGATGCTGATACGGATATGTTGTTTAAATTATTTAACATGTATGAGGCTGAGGCCGGAAGAATTTTAGACAAGGGCAGAGTGCTGCCGGCATATGACTATGTGTTAAAGAGTTCGCATACGTTTAATTTGCTTGATGCGAGAAATGCTATAAGCGTGACTGAGCGCACGGGCTATATCGCGAGGGTTAGAGCGCTTGCGTGCAGATGCGCCGCAGCGTATAGACAGCAGCGCGAGACCATGGGTTTCCCCTTGATGAATAAATTTGAGGACTTATCGGGTAAGAAATATTTTAATTAATTATAATTTTAAAATTTTAAAGGGGAAATGATTTAGATATGGCGATTAAAAATGTGTTGTTGGAGATAGGGACTGAGGAAATACCGTCGAGATTTATTCCGGATGCGTTGAGTGCGTTAAAGGATAACGCGAGCAAGGCGTTGGATTTAAATAGAATAGATTATAAAGATATAAATACTTACGCGACGCCGAGGCGGTTAGTGCTGCTTATAAATGACGTCAGCGAGGCGCAAAGTTCAGCTGTAGAGCTGTTAAAAGGGCCGCCGCTGTCAGCAGCGTATGACAGCGAGGGCAATCCGACAATAGCAGCGTTAGGCTTTGCAAAATATCGCGGCGTTGATGTAAATGATTTGATCGAGACTGAGGACGCGAAGGGCGTTAAGTATATTGCTGCAGAGATTAAGCAGGAGAGCAAGAAGACGCTGGACGTGCTGCCGGATTTGTTAAAGGGGCTTATCGAGGCGCTGAGCTTCCCGAAGAATATGTATTGGAACGCGTCGAAGGTCAGATTTGCAAGGCCGATTAGATGGATTGTCGCGCTTGCTGACGATAAAGTAATTGAATTTGAATATGCGAATGTGAAGAGCGGCAGGATTACGGCCGGCCATAGGTTTATGGGGCGCAAAGCGATTGAAATTAACGATGCTGCGAACTTTATGGATTTGTTATATGACAATAAAGTTATATTAGATCAGGAAAAGCGTTTGCAGAAGTTAAAGTCAAGCATATTGAATTTAAAGAATGAATTTAACGGCAATTTTGAAGTCGAGATGGACGCGAAGATTTTAGAGGAAAATTTATATCTTGTTGAGTTCCCAGTGCCATTTATAGGGTCGTTTGACGAGAGATATTTAGAGATACCTGAGCAGGTCTTGACGACTTCAATGAAGAAAAATCAAAAATATTTAGCTGTTAGAAATTTGGACAAGGGTGGCAAGCTTGCTAATTACTTTGTAGGCGTGAGCAATAATTTAGCATCTGATATGGGCGTGATACGCGAGGGCAACGAGCGGGTGTTAAGAGCTCGGCTTGAGGACGCGGCGTTCTTCTGGGATGAGGACCGCAAGCGGCCGTTAGCATCTTACACTGAGCGCTTAAAGAGCGTCACGTATCAGGAGAAATTAGGCTCAGTGTATGATAAAGTCATGAAGACGCAGAAGCTTGCATTATGGCTTTGTAATAAGCTTGGCAAGAGTGCGGACAGTGCGCTTGTTGAACGTGCAGCATTTTTATCTAAGGCAGACTTAGTTACTAATATGGTCTTTGAGTTCACGGACTTGCAGGGCGTGATGGGCGAGCAGTACGCGTTAGCGTCAGGTGAAAATCCCCGCGTTGCGCTTGCAATACGCGAGCAGTACATGCCGCAGACTGCCAGTGATGAGACGCCCAGCGATGACATCGGCGCAATATTAGGCATGGCCGAGAGATTATATACTATAACGGCCTGTCACAAAGTCGGGCTTGAGCCGACTGGCTCACAAGACCCGTACGGCCTGAGACGCGCAGCGCGGTGCATTAACGAGATTTTATGGGCGCGCAATTATAATTTAAATATTAAAGAGGCCATAGCTGAAGCCTGCGTCATAAATGAAGTTGATGAAAGTATGCGTGAAAAGATTAATGCGTTTATTGAGCAGCGTTTATTAATGCAGCTTAAGGAGAAAGGCTATGACCACGAGCTGGCGTCCCTTGCAATCTCTGTAATTGGCAGCGTGCCTTATCAGGCTTTAAAGTTAATAGAAGCTTTAAATAAAATTAAGGACGAGAGCTGGTTCACTGAGCTTGTAAGCTCTGCCGTGAGAGTGCGCAATATATTGCAAAAGAATGCGGCGTTAGTTAATAAAGCTCATGAGCCGAGCGAGGCTTTAATGACTAAAGAGCCTGAGCGCGATTTATTTAATGAGATTAACAGGCTTGCAGAACCTGTGAAAGATGCATTATCCGGCTATGACTGGCACGGCCTTACGCAGTTATTAGCTGAATTATCGCCGGTTGTGTCGGCATTCTTTGAGGACGTTATGGTCATGGATCCTGACGAGGCAGTCCGCGCAAATAGATTAGCGTTACTGGCCAAGTGCAATGATTTATTCACTGAAGTCGGCGATTTAGGTTCACTTAAGGCTTAAATTAAAATAAAAATTAAAAATTAAACTTCCCTGCCGTATTACACTTCACGGCAGGGAAGTTTTTATTTATATAATTTTATTAATCTCGTCGATATACGCGTCAACTACAAGTTCTTTGTCAAACTCACGCTGCATTTTCTCACGGCCTTTTAAGCCCATCGCACAGCGCTCTTGCTGCGAGAGATTTATAAATTTATTTATGGCTTGCTCGAGGCTATGAGCGTCTTTAGGCAGGCAGGCAAAGCCGGTGATGTTATCGTCAAAAATTTCCTGAGCGCCCGGGATGTCTGACGCAATGACCGGACGGCCAGTGGCAGCGGCCTCTTGTAAGACGTTGGCCATTCCCTCGTGATAGGTCGGCAGTATCACGCAGTGAGCAGCTCTATAAAATTTTTGCATGTCGTGCTGCACGCCGTGATAAATTATATTATTATTTGCTTTGTGCGCTTGCTCGAGCTTTGTTAAATACTCGGCCTCTTCGCAGCCGCCGACCATGTCGAGATATAAATTATTATTATTTAAATTATTAAAAGCTGTTAAAAGCTCGTTAATGCCTTTCTCGCGCATGACGCGGCCGGCGAATAAAAATTTAATTTTGCCGTCCGGACTTTCAGGATAGCTTGCAAGCTTAAAATTATTTAAATTCACGCCCGCGCCGTTAGTGAGCCGCGTCATGTCTTTATTTTTTACAATTTTATTTGCAATAAAAAATTTTTGATTTTGCGAGTTCTCGAAGAAGACTTTTGCTGCCTTGCGCAGGCCGAGCTTGTAGAGAGTGATTGCAATAAATTTTAATGGGCCTTTGTTCTCGATTGCGGAGCTGAGGCCCGTTATGTCAGCTATGTAGGGCGTATGAGTTAATTGCGCGGCCAGTCCGCCGTACACGCATGGCTTGATCGTGAAAGTTAAAATTATATTTGGCCTTAAAGATTTAATTAATTTAATATAATAAATTAAAAGCTTTATATCGCTGAATGGATTCACGCTGCGGCGGTTGACCGGAGCGTCGTAAGTCTCGCAGCCGAGTTCGTTAATCTTTTGCGTGAAGTCGCCTTCAGGTGCAGATACATAAACTTTATTGTCAAGCTTTATAAGCCTTTGAGCCAGTTCTTTATGAAATAAATAAAACGTCCCCTCGTGCGGTTCTAAAAATAAAATTTTCATGATTATATACTCAAGTCCTTATTTTATAAATTTAAATTTATAATTTATTATAGCTTAAATAATTTTTGAAGATGCGAGTTGAGTAGTTAAGCATGAAAATTTTAATAATAGACGGACATAGTTTAATTCATCGGGCGTATCATGCGATGCCGGAGCTGAATGCGCCTGACGGTACTAAGACCGGAGCAGTGACCGGATTTTTTAATATGTTATTTTTAGCGCAGGATTTATTAGAGCCGGATTTAATCGCGGCGGCGTTTGATGCTCACGGAAAGTTAGCGCGACGTGAAGTGCTGCCGGAGTATAAAGCTAATCGCGCCGGGCTGAATGATGATTTAAAAGTGCAGATTGATTTAGCGCAGGAATTGTTGAGCTTAATGGGCGTGCAGGTCTTTAAAGAACCAGGGGTCGAGGCTGATGATATTATCGCGACGCTGACGAACAAAGAGGCAGCTAAAGGCAACGAGATTGTAATTTTGTCGAGCGATAAGGATTTAATGCAGTTAATTATTAATGATAGTATTAAAATGCTGAGGCCTATATCGCGCGGCGTATCCCATGCTGAGCTTTATGATGAAGATTTATTTGTAAGCGAATTTAAATTTCCGCCGGATTTCATGGCTGATTATTTAGCGCTGATAGGCGACAAGGCCGATAATATCCCGGGCGTCACTGGCATAGGCGAGGTCGGCGCTACGCATTTAATATCAAGCTTTGGCAGTATCGAGAATATTTTTGATTTAATCGATGAAGTCAAGCCTGCGCTGCGCAAAAAATTATTGGCTGCAGGACTCGAGCATATTTTAAAAATACGTGATTTAATTAAATTAAATGCAAATTTAGATTTTAATTTGGATTTAAATATAGAGCCTGATATGGAAAGTGCGGCGGCTCTTGCGTCGAAGCTGGGGCTGAGGGCTGTATTAAAGCGCTTAAATGCAAATAATTTAAATATTAAAGTCAAAGAGCGTAATATTAATACGCTTGATCGCGACAGCGTGATAATTTTAATTTATAACGATAGATTAATTGCTTTATTTGATGACAAAAGGCCGACGAGAGTTTTGCCGGATGAGTTAGAGAGCGTTATATATAATAAGAAGATCTTCACGAGCGATTATAAATATATATTAAATAAATTTAAAAATTTCAAGCAGCCGGTCTGGGATTTACGCACTGCGCATTACCTGCTGCATCCTGACCTGTCGTTTAATACTTTTAAATATGTAATAGAAGATATATTAAACAGCGATGATTTATTTGATGCGTTTTTAAATTTAAAGGCCGAGCTTGACGCAAAATTTTTAGATTATATTAATTTAAATAAAATCATGACTGAGCTTGATATACCGTTAGTTGCAGTATTAGATAAGATGGAGCGGCACGGAGTTAAGATTAAGCCTGAGCATTTTAAGAGCGTGCAGTCAGAGCTTGAGGCTAAAATAACTGAGATTAAAGATCATATAGAGTTTATAACCGGCGAAAGAATTAATTTAAACTCGCCGCGGCAGGTGTCTGACTTGTTATTTAACAAGCTTGGCCTGAGTTTTCCTGACGTTACAAAGAAAGTTCGGGGCAAGAAGAGCGAGCAAAAATTTTACTCGACTGCTGCTGATGTATTAGAGCGCTTAGTGAAGCTTAGTGACGCTCAAGTGCCTAAATTAATTTTAGAGTATCGAGAATTGAGTAAAGTTTTAAGTGCGTTTATAATGCCGCTGCAGGAACATGCTGATAAAGATAATATAATTCACACGCGGTTTGAACCGGCTTTAACTGGGACTGGGAGACTTAGCAGCGCCGAGCCTAATTTGCAAAATCTGCCGGCTTTTGGAGACTGGGCAGTTAAATTAAAGTCGGGATTAGTGCCGGTTGAAGCCGGTAATATATTTATCTCGGCTGATTACTCGCAGATAGAGCTTAGAGTGCTGGCGCATTTATCGCAGGAAGAGAGATTGCTTGAGGCGTTTAATGACAAGCGCGATATACATGCTGAGACTGCGGCGTGGGTGTTTGACGTTGACAGTGAGTTCGTCACGCCGGAGCTTAGACGCGCAGCTAAAGTTATAAATTTTGGATTGCTATACGGCATGAATCAGTTTGGATTGGCCGAGCGGCTTGGTGTGTCACATGCTGAGGCCATAGCGATTATGACGAGATATTTTAATGCGCTGCCCGGCGTGAAAAAATATCTCGATGAGATAACTAATCAGGCTTTAAGTATCGGCTATGCTGAGACGCTGTGGGGACGGGTGCGGCCTATTAATGAAATTAATGCTAAGGGCGACGCATTGCGCCGCGTGCTGATTAACTCGCCCATTCAAGGCACGGCAGCTGACATAACGCGCCGCGCAATGATTAGGCTTGATAAAGCTATTAATAATAAAGATATAAATTTATTTCTGCAAGTGCATGATTCTTTAATATGCGAGTGCGGCGCTGAAAGCATAGACGAGGCAAGTGAAATTTTGCGCAGCGCAATGACAGGCGCAGCTGAATTATCGCTGCCGCTTGAAGTTAATATTAAGACCGGCTCAAGCTTGGCTGAAATTTAATTAAATTAATTAAATTATTTTAATTTGCCCAGGGCAAGGACGACGAGCGTGATTAATATAATCACAACAAAGATGCCTTCCATGCCCTGCGCCATAATCT
>JAFUXM010000123.1 GCA_017470785.1 Synergistaceae bacterium | reverse complement strand
TGATTTAAATCCCTTCGAGTTTGCAGTTAAAAGCAAAGAGCCGACTATAAATACGCCGGCTCAGTTGTTACTTTACTGAATTACCACTTTAACTCTCCGTCGCCGCCCATCAGCCTCGTCATCTCCTCTATGCGTTCCAAAGGAAACGGGGGAGATGAGACCGGCCTCATGGCAAACGACATCAGCTTCATCGGGTTATCATCTGCTGCTATGCAATTAGAACTCAGTGTTCCGCAAATTTTGCAGCGATGTATAATCGCCCACTCACCGTTCTTCCTCACCCAGACGGCTATCGGTTCCATTATGCCGCCGCAGTCCGCCGCTCTGTCGCCAGGCTCATTGTCTAAATGCTGACTTGACAGACAGTACGGACAATGATTGCGATGTCTTACCCCAGCACCTGATGACGTCACTGTCCTGCCGCAGACTTTACATACAAAAGTGTCATCGCCTGCATGAGTTTTATAATAACCCTTTTCAAATGATTTTCTCTTGTTCTCACGATTCACAACAATATCCTCCTTAAAGTAAAATCATAAAACCTTTGGGAGGCTCGCTAGTTCACAGCTGCGACTTAAAGCCATCCGAGGGCTTTATAAGCCTCCCTGTTATGCCGCAATCGCCGTTATCGTGAGAAACTTCTTCAAACTCAATCTAAAACTCAAAAAGCAAATCTCCTTACATTAAATTTTTTTTAATTAAGCCCTGCAAACTTGCGCTGGACTTTTAAGCTATCATAACATCAGCATTAATATTTGACAAGTTTACGCGCATTTGATTTAAGCTAATTTTAATAATTATAATACGGAATTAATAATTTCATAAGTTCAGCGTCGTGATTATAAGCTAATACAGGCTCATCGTCAAAAATCATTGTCGCTCCTTCAGACTGCGTGTACGCTTTCCAACCCGGGTTCCCTGTCCTTGCAAAATCTATCCATGCCTTACTGACTTTATCAGCAAGAGCTTGCGCTCTTTCGCCGCCGCCCGTCGCAGTCTCGCTTAAAGCAATATTATTGAACACGAACGGCAGTTCAGAGCAGTGATATGCCATTGCATAGCCGCCCATTACAGGCGTTTCCCATGTAAATACATAAGCGTAAACCGACGCTCCGTTCGGATTCAATGTAGCGTTCATAGTTTTAATTGCGCGCGTTCTCAGCCGTGTATCAACGTAAAGAGCATCGACGGCTTTTTTATTCGGATATGCCTTTTTAAATGCGTTGACTACTGCGTCGGCTTTATCACCGTATTTATCTTTAAGCTTTGCGCTGATCTGAGAATCCGTCCAGAAATTTTTATTGTCACTTTGAGTTACAGGCATATTCGCAAATAACGGCACTGTTGCCCATTCGTTAAGGCATGAGCCGATTAAAAGCGGAATATTTTTAGCCTGTTCAGGGAAGCCGCCCTCGACTGGATCATCAGGAATGTAATCGCCGTCTCTCACAGGCGACCATGAATAAATTTTTTCGCCATCTTCTTTGGCCTGAGCCATGGCTTTATTCGCGGCCTCGATTAATTTCGAGTACGGAACATTCTTTAATTCTGAAATTTTTTCAGGCGAAATATTTAAAATTTTAAGCGTAAGTTCAGCGACACGCCGAGCTGCTTTCTGTTCAGGAAGAGTGATACCCATTAACTCAACAGCTCCGCTCTGCTCGATTGCCTTGTGAAATAAATTTTTAGCTGCGGGCACAGCCATTAACGTTAAAATTTTAGCGCCGCCGCCTGACTGTCCGAACAGCGTAACATTATCAGGATCGCCGCCGAACCTCGCAATATTTTTATTGACCCATTCGAGAGCTGCGACTAAATCCATAATTCCTAAATTTCCTGAATATTTATATTCATCTCCATAGGCCGACAGATCAAGAAAGCCTAAGACATTAAGCCTGTGATTGACCGATATAACTACGACATCGCCCTTGCGGCTTAAATTTTCTCCGTCATAAACATCTTCGACGCTTGAAGAGCCGGCCTCGAACCCGCCGCCGTGAATCCATATCATTACAGGACGTTTTTTATCATCAAGCCCGGGTGTCCAGATATTTAAATTCTGACAATTATTGCTCTGCGTGTAATTTTTAGGCTCCCAGTGCGGCCAGTACCAGTGCGCTGGAAACATGTCCTCGGCTTGAGAAATATTCTGCGGCGAGACAGCACCGTAAGCCACGGCCATTTTTATCCCGTCCCACGGCTTTACTTTCACCGGCGGCATGAATAAATCAGCCTCAGCATAAGGGACACCATGATAAGTAAAAATTCCGTCATGAATATAGCCCTGCAATTTTCCGCCCTCGACCTCGACGACTGCAACATCAGGGCCTGAAATTATCTCCGCAAATGCCGAACCTGAGAATAAAAGCTCTAAAATAAAGGCAAACGCAAAAATTTTACGTTTCATAATAAATCCTCCCATTTTCACTTTCAATTTTAGCTTTATTAAAATTTTTAGCCGTGCTGCTATGTGAAATATAAAATCTGAAGACAGCACGGCGTTTAAATTTAAAGTCCTTTAGATGTCAGCCATTTTTCGATATGATCTGCAATTTCTTTGTTGTTTAATTCCTGAAACATAAAATGGCTGTTGCCCGTTATCCCCTCGTCAGGAAGATAGATCACAGTTGCGTCGCCGCCGTCGTCGTTATAGTGCTTCGCAAAGTCGCGGCACTGTTCAAGAACGCTCTTCCAGAACGCCGTGCTTTTAATATCGTCAGGGCCGTTATTAATATAGTCGCCGAAGTAAAAAATCATCGGAATTTTTGCCGCGACAAATTTTTTATATATCTCGCTGCCCACTTCAGGAGCAAAGCCCGGCTCGATCGCGACGATCGCCGCCATGTTCTCCGTGTCGGTCTGCCAGCCGACGCGTCCGCCCTGCGAATGCGTTAAATAAATTACCTTCTTGCCCGTCATGGCTTTCACGTCCGCTAACACTGCGCTTAAAGCCTCGCCGAAGAGTACTACGTCATAATTTCCCGTGTTGGGCGTCATCTGACGTAAAAATTGGTTTAACGCCGCTTCTCCGGCTGGGAATTGACTTCCCTCGTAACGATTTGGAGTGCCGCGTCCAATTCTAAAATGCGTGTACCATGCCTGATCCCCGGGGTTAAATTCAGTTCCGTTAGATCTTATATCAAGTTCATTGTTTACGACTTTGACTGTCGAACCTGCTGCGCCGCGTCTCGGCTGGTCAACAAGAAACACCGCGCGGCTCTTTCTCAAAAATATATCGCTCCAGCCCTCGCGTCTGTCCGGCGTAGATTGCCAGCCCGTTCTCGTCTGTCCGTAACCGTGAAGATAGACTATCGGCGTTTTATTTTTGCCGTCAGG
>JAFUXM010000122.1 GCA_017470785.1 Synergistaceae bacterium | reverse complement strand
TGTGCGGGTCGTAAATCTTTTAGTTACGTGTCTTAACACAACTTGATTTTCAGCCATTTAAAATTACGCCCCTTTCCTGTCTTTAGTAATTTCAGTTACTATAAAGTTGCAGACTATAATTATCACGATTGCAATAGAAGCTAAGGCTGAAGCCTGCGGTATCATGCCGGCGTCGCGCAGCGCAAAAATCTGCACGCCCAGCGTCCGGCTGTACGGCCCGTATAATAAAATAGAAGTCGTCAGCTCGCGCATTGCCGGTAAGAATATTAAGAAAAATCCCGAGACCATGGCAGGCTTTATTAACGGCAGCGTTATATCTTTCAGTGATTCAGTGTGAGTTGCGCCGCACGCCCTTGACGCCTCTTCCAGCGACGAGTTCACTTGCTGCAGCGACGCGCTCGCGCTCTTCATTGAGAATGACAAATATCTTGCCATGTACGCGACTAAAATTATCCAGACAGTGTTATAAAGCGTGATGTTCATGATAGCGCCTGACCATGATAATATAACACCTATTGCTAAGACAGTACCGGGTATAGAATACGGCAGTATCGATAATATCTCAAGAATGCCGCGGCCCTTCGGCTTAATGCGATTAATAACATAAGCTATCATGACGCCTAAGAACATACAGACTATTCCGGCTGTGACCGACAAGAACAGCGAATTTTTAATAGAGTCTATAGTAGCAGTCGATTCAAATACTTTTTGATAATTTATTAAACTAAAATTCTTCCAGATTAACGGCCTGCCGTAGCCCTTGACTAATGCGACTAAGAATATCATTACTAACGGCACTACGACTATGACTAAGAGAGTTAAGCAAGCTAAAAATAAAAGGGGATATTTTGCGCCGCGCAATTTAATTAATGTCGGCCGCATGGACTTGCCTTTAATAATATCATAGCTGCCGGAGCTTAAAACTTTTTTCTGTATCACTAATGCAATCGCAACGACTGCGACTAATAAAATCGATAAGGCCGTACCTTGTCTAATTCCGTCAAAGCTGCCGCCGGACTTATTTATTAACGCGTAAATCATCGTGGGCAGCGTGTAAATATTTTTAGAAAATCCTAAAATCGACGGCACGCCGAAGTGAGCCAATGACGAGATTAATATTAATAACGCTCCGGCTGAGATAGCCGGCTTAACTAACGGCAAAGTAATTTTCCAGATGACTTGCGACTGCTTAGCTCCGGCTATGCGTGCTGATTCTTCAAGCGTCGGGTCCATGCGCTCTAACGCGCTTACAACCTGCATGAACACAAACGGGAAATAATACGAGCATTCTACAAATATAATTCCCCATAAGCTATTTATATTAAACGGCGCTTGCCTTAAGTGAAACGTCTGCATCAGCCAGCGATTTACATAGCCTGCGCGGCCTGATAATAATAAATCCCAAGCCATAGCGCCGAAGAACGGCGGGAACATATACGGAATTGTGAACAATGCGCGCATAAAGCCCTTGGCCGGAATGTCGCTGCGGCCAAGCAGCCAAGCGTAAAATAAACCCATTATAGTTCCGAATATAGTTACGGCAATGGCAATGATAACAGTGTTGCCCATCGCTTTTAAATTCTCTTTGTCCCAGATGACAGACGTAAATAAACTTAAATCAAATTTGCCCTCGAAGAAGAACGCGTTATAAATTATCATAAATATGGGAATGACGACTATGATAAATAATAATACAAAACTCAAAGCTGTCATGAGGCCGTCAACGCCGAAGTGTCTGCCCTCGAGCGCGGCCAAGTCGGCCATGCCTTTACGTCTCTTAAATAACGACATCTAAACTACGCCTCCAGTCTTAAATTTAAATTAAAAATTAATTATTTACGGGATAAAATTTCGGGCTTAAAAACTTCAAGCCGACTTCAGCGCCTTCTTTAATTGCGTGCGAACCCTCGCGCTGAACGTCAAACGCGCTGCGCTGCACGCGCACTTCCTGACCGTTAAAATCTATAAACATGTTATACTCGCTGCCTAAGAAGACCGAGCGTTTAATCACGCCCTTAACCGGCGACGCAGCGTCAAATATAATGCCGTTGGGCCGCACGCCCATATCAATCTGCGTATAACTATTAAACTCAGCCGGTATCTCGCCAGTGTAAATTAAATCATTATTAAACCGCCACTCGTAACCTGATTTATTCAGCCTAAAGAAATTCGACACGCCGATAAACTCAAATACAAAGCGCTCAGCCGGCCTTAAAATAATATCTTCGTCAGTGCCGATCTGACACAAAGCACCCTCACGGTTCATAATTGCCATCTTGTCGCACAGCTGCAGCGACGCCTCTTGATCATGCGTGATATACAAAATAGTCGTGCCGATATTTTTTTGAATTTGCCTGATCTCAATCAGCATTTCTTCACGCAGCTTTGCATCAAGATTAGTGATAGGCTCGTCCATGACTATAACTTCATCGCTCGAGACTAACGCTCGGGCGATTGCCACGCGCTGCTGCTGGCCGCCTGAAAGCTGACTTGGCAAATACTGCGCATAGCTGCTCATCTTGACCTGCTCAAGCGCATACTTCGCCTTACGGTCAATCTTTTCTTTGCTCAGCCCGTGCTTCTTCATGGGATAGCATACGTTCTCAAGCACGGTCATGTGCGGCCATACTGCATAATCCTGAAAGACAATGCCGAGGCCGCGGCGCTCCGGCGGCACGTTAATGCGCTTCTGACTTGAGAATAAACACCGATCGCCCACCCAGATCTCGCCGCTCTCAGGCTTGTTTAATCCGGCCAAGCACCGCATTAATGTCGTCTTGCCGCAGCCCGACGGCCCAAGCAAGCACATTATCTGCGCATCGGCAACTTCAAGCGAGAAATCTTTCAATATCTGCTTGTCTCCATAAGCGAAAGAGATATTATTAAACTTAATCCCTGCCATTTAATAAATCCTCCGTTCTATTTAAATTATTTAAATTAATTTATTTTAGCTTGCTATTAAAATTTTTTAAATTAGCATAATTATTTAATTTATTTAAAATAAAAAGCAGCGTGAAATTAAATTAAATAATCTCACGCTGCTTTTAAATTTTTAATTTTTAAAATTATTTTAAATCACGGGCTGCTGCGGCCAAAGTGCTTCACAAGCTCCTCGTTATTGATTTTTAATAACGTCGGGCGGCCATGCGGACAGAAAAACGGCTGCTCGCACTCGTGCATGTCACGCCATAAGGCCATCGCCTCGGCGTTATTTAAATCATTAGTAAGTTTTACGCTCGCCTTGCACGCTACGTCAGCCCATGCCCGCCATAAAATATTATTTACTAAATCAGCATTCATTTTATCGCCGCTCTCGTACTTCAAGGCTCTTACAGAAGCACGCAGCAAATTTTCAGGATCAATATTCCGGTCGCCCTTGCCGTCCTCAGCGCCGACTGCGGCCAACGGCACGGACTTTAAATATAAATTCCCGTCAGACTTCTCAATCTCAAGGCCGAATTTATTTAATACGTCAATAAACTCTTCGGTCTCAAGAGCAAGGCTCGGCGATAACGCGACCGGCACTAAAAGCTTCTGCACGCCCTGCGACCTCTTAGCCTCATTGCGCACCCGCTCATAATTAATCCGCTCGTGCGCCGCGTGCGGATCCATCAGCACAAGCCCTTCAAACGTATTAAACACCAGATAGCCCGACTCAATCTGTCCCATGTACGCCGCATGGGGAATATGCTTACCGGCCTTCTCCTTTTCCCTGAGCTTCGCATTAAATTTTTCCCTGAAATTTGCGTTATAGCTCTTCACATCTTCTTCTATATCTATATCAGCATCTTCAACCGGTGGCTGCGCCTCTCGCTCAGGCTTATACTTCTGCTCGTTGACCCGGTTCATCTCCTCAATCCGCGACGCTAAACTCGACTTAGCATCGCCTAAATATTCTTCATTTATATATGCCTCATCCTGATTTACATTTATATCTTCTTCTATATCTATATCTCTTACATCTTCATCTTCTATAACTTTTTCATCTTTAATATATTCATTAACTTCATTTAAATTTTCGCTTGCGCTATTATTAACTTCACTCACGCTATCGCTCTGCATCACGCGCCAGTCAGGATCATTAAACCTCCAGCCGTTCGATTTCTTTAAATCAGCATCTAAATTATTATTATTATCTAAATCTAAATCTAATTTTAAATTCTTGCCGCCGCCTTTATTAAATTTAGGCTCATGCGTTTTATACTCGGCCTCGCCGCTCAGCTCATGCGCAGCTGCAAGCATCACGTCATATATCTCGCTGGGATACCTAAATTTAACTTCAGCCTTGGCCGGATGAATATTTACGTCAACAAGCGGCGCATCAAGCGTGAAAAATAAAGCCCAGTTGCCCGCAAATTCCTTCGATATTGCGTTCACTGCGCCCTTAATAACCGGATCATTCACTGCGCGTAAATTAACAAATGCCATAATATCACTGCGCGAAGCGTTGCCGCGTATGGCCTTGCGCTGCTGATGCCAGCACTCAAGCTTTATATGCCCGCTGATAACTTTAACGCACTTCACATCCTGCTCGCCGTTCCATAATCTCGATAATAAACGCTTTTTGTCGCCCGAGCCGTCCGACGCAAATATCTCTTTGCCGTCATGCTCGAGCATAAAGCTAATCTCCGGCCGGCACACTGCGTACTCACGCACGCATACAGCTGCGCGTCTCAGCTCACCCGACGCACTCTTCAAAAATTTGCGCCGCGCCGGAAAATTCGAAAATAAATTATCTATCTGGATACGCGTTCCAACAGCGCAGTTTATAACCTCATGCTCATTTATGCGGCCGGCCTGCGACTTAATTATTCCGCCGCTCTCCGCATCACGCGCTTTACTAACTATCTCAATGTCAGACACAGCAGCAATGCTTGCCAGCGCTTCGCCGCGATAGCCAAGCGTGCTGATCGCCTCTAAATCATCTAAATTATTTATCTTGCTCGTGGCGTGAGGTGTCAGAGCCAGCGGCAAATCATCAAATAAAATTCCGCAGCCGTCATCTTCAACAACTATCTTTAATCTGCCGCCGTCCCATAACCTGACTTTAATTCTTTTAGCGCCGGCATCAAGCGAGTTCTCAATCAGCTCTTTAACAGCCGATGCAGGCCGCTCCAACACCTCACCCGCAGCTATGCGCGTCCATACGCTCGCCGGCAGTGCCTTTATACTCATCTTTTAATTTATAAATTTAATTTAAAAATCTTCGTCGCTGTCGGCTAATAATTTCTCGACGTCGCCGCGCCACGGCAATGACGGATGAGCGCCGATCTTAGTGCAGGCCAATGCGCCTGCAGCCGAAGCAAATCTTGCTGCATCCTCAAACTTCATACCTTCTGACAACGCAACGCATAATCCCGCACAAAAAGCATCACGCGCTCCGGTCGTGTCAACAACCCGCACTGCAAACGGCTCAAATTTAAACGGCTTTTTATTATGCGCGAATACCCAGCCGCCTTCAGCGCTCTGCGTTACAACTACATCACGCACGCCGCGCGATTTAATCTGCTCGACCATCTCGGCTATCTTCTCACGCGACGGCGACTCGTTCTTATGACCAGATATATAAAAATTTAACGCTTTCTCGTTTAAGATCATGCAGTCAATGCAGTTCCACGCGTCTTGAGGCAGCGAGAACGGCGGCTCAGCTGATAAAAACGTTTTGCAGCCGCATTGCTTGGCAAGCCTCAAACCTGCTGCTACAGTCTCCGGCGGAATTTCCATTTGAAACAGCGCCGCGTCGCTCGACTTAAATAAACTTTCGCACCGCTCGATAGCTATAAAGTCCAACCGCGAGTTCGCACCCTGCGATAAGATTATCGAGCTGTCCCCGTCCTCAGTTACAGTTATTACAGCTACGCCCGTGCTTATGTCATCGTGAAAATATATATTAGCGCAGTCAACGCCGCTATCCTCCAACACATTTTTTAATCTAAATCCAAAGTCGTCGTTACCGGCGCTGCCGATCATGCGCGATGCTGCGCCTAACCTTGCTGCTGCCAGCGCCTGATTTGATCCCTTGCCTCCGCCTGTCATTCCAAACGTCCCGCCGATTAGCGTCTCACCTTTAACCGCCCGCCGCGGCGCCCGTATCACTAAGTCCATATTCAACGAGCCTACAACTGTAATCGCTGCCAAAAAATTATCTCCTTACTTAT
>JAFUXM010000121.1 GCA_017470785.1 Synergistaceae bacterium | reverse complement strand
CTTGCAGTTGTGCCGTGACATTGAGGAGCGCGGAATTATCGAGACGGCCTCGCGGGTAAAACAGATTATCGGCGCAATTTTCAAGTTCGCGATAGCATCAGGCAAGGCCGACTATGACCAGACTGCCGCGCTTGCAGGAGCGTTGAGGACGCGTCAGGAGCGTCACATGCCGACTATAACTGAGCCGGACAAAATCGCAGTATTATTTGCTCAGATGAAAAATTATCCGTATGAAATCGTCAGAATTGCCCTGTTATTCTCGATTTATACATTTGCAAGACCCGGCGAAATCAGGCTGGCCGAGTGGAAAGAGATTGATTTTGATAACGCATTATGGAAAATCGCAGCTGACAATATGAAGATGAAACGGCCGCATATCGTGCCGTTGCCTTCTCAAGTTATCGAGTTATTAAAAGAACTTCACAAATTCACCGGCAGGCAAAAGTGGCTGTTCCCATCGGCGCGGCTTGACGGGCGCTGTATGAGCGCAAACACGGTGCGGGTCGCACTGAGAGCGCTTGGATATTCAAAAGATGAGATAGTGCCGCATGGCTTCCGGTCAATGGCATCTACTATTTTAAATGAACAAGGCTGGCCGCCGGACGTCATAGAACGGCAGTTAGCACACGTTGAACGTAACAAAGTCAGGGCTGCCTACAACCGAGCCGAGTATCTCGCCGAACGGCGGGAGATGATGCAGGCGTGGGCGGACTGGCTGAATAACTTACATATTTAAATATTTGCGCCGGAGCAGTTCAACCGGCGCTTTTTCATTCATTTAACTGCCTATTACACCGCCGCCGTCGCCTGAGGCTGCAAGCCGATTAATCTATCCACCCGAGCCCAAAACTGCGGCGCATATTCCGGTGTTGCGGGAACTTCTATCTCTTGCCCATTGCTGAATTTATAACGCAGCGTGCCTTTATCATTAATAGTAGAAGTTTGCTGCACTCGCTCCGGTTCAATGCGTTTAGTCTCAGAATACGGCACACCCACACCAGTCTGCGGGGTGTCAACTTCTCCCAAAAGATACGCACTCGTCGTCCCTAACGCCTCCGCTAATCGCTGAAGCTCATCAGAACGCGGACAATTCTCGCCCCATTCCCAACGGCGAATAGACATGACAGATACATTTATTTTTGCCGCAAGTTCTTCTTGCGTCAGCCCACATTCCTTACGTTGCATTTTTAATCTCTGTTGAATATTCATTTTGCGCTCCTTTTATTTAAAAGATACCAAAAAGAATTAAAACATTCAAGAACAAGACAGAATTATAAAAAATACTTTTCGGGATTTTTTATTTAAAAAATCGCTTGACAATTCAAAAATGTATTATATAATTAATACGTAATTGAATAATGAATTGCTCGAGGTGAGATTATGGCAACAAAAGACGGGGCCGCTGAACGGCTCAAATTTGCAAGAAAGAAGGCGGGATTAACTCAAGAAGAATGCGCTGACCTTATCGGCGTATCGATTATGACAATAAGACGTTGGGAATGGGGCGAACGCACTCCGCGAGTTGAGGAGTTAAAACGTTTAGCTAAAGCGCTTAATGTCGATGTAAACGAGCTCTTAAACGGCCCGGCGGATACGAAGGCAAGATTTGAAATTATCTTTAATAAAGAACTTTGGGAAGGAGAGGATATCGATATGACGGGAAATCTTTTTAGCTTGCTGTTGAGCAGCGACGGCCATATCGGAATTAAAGGCGCAAATAAGTTCAATAGCGAGGACGAGATTATGGACTTTTGTATTAAGGCAGCTGAAGAAATGCAGCGGGCTTTTAGGGCGCAGCGTGAGCGCGGGGCGTTAGCGGGCACATAAATTTAAATTTTATACAGAGGCGGAATTATGGGCAGGAAGCTTAATACGTTTACGGTTGATGAGGCGCTGAAACTCTTTGCCAGAGCCGGAAACGACGACCAGCGCCGTGAATCTTTAGACCGGCTGACGCTTGCCAGACTGCGTGAGTTAGCAAAAGAGCGGGGTATCGCGCTTGAGTTCAACATCAAGAAAGAGTTTGTTATTAATTTAATAATGAAAGAACTTTCGCAGCGTCACGAGACCGAGCCAGTCGAGCCTGAAGCACGCGAGCCTGAAGAGCAGCGTCAAGAGGTCAGGGAGACGGCGGCTGAGCGTAAGGCAAGGCTTGAGCGGGAGATGCGGGAGCGTGAGGCTGCGGCAGCAGCAGTTAAACCGGAAGTTCAGGTAAAGGGCTGCCCGTTCAATCAGCTTAGAAGACGCGCGGGATTAACTCAGCAGGAAGTCGCGAGGGCAATACGCTGCAATTTAGATGATTATTTAAATGTAGAGTATTGGGGACGCGGCAAGGGCTCAAGCAGGCAGATTGCCTCGAAAGCCCGAAAGTATCTGGTGGACTGCATCAGGCTGGGATATACCTGACGAGGTTGATAAAAGCGGGGTAGCGGAATTTGAAAATTTATTTAGGGGGACAAGTCATGGATGGCCTAAAACTTGAACTTGAGTTCGGCGAAAGGAGTTTGAAAGCACTTCAGGGGCTGACGGATAAGTTAGACAAAATCCAAAGCGGCCTGGAGCGGCAGGCAGCAAGCGATAACGGCGAGGAGTTTTTGACAGCGGCGGAGTTTTGCAGCAAGTACCGTATCGGGCGGTCAACTCTAAACCGGCGGGTTCAGGAGCAGCAGGTAATTAAAAGCAATTTCGGCGGCCGCACCCCGCGCTACAGATGGGCGGACGGCTATGGAGATATAGAAAGTTAAGACAGTAAGAAAGGAGTTTTTGAATTATGGCAGATAACATAGACGCTTATTACGACGACGAGTTCAAGCATGATTTGATTTTAGTCTTGACTTCAATTAATGACAATCTTGCGCGTATTGGCGACTTGATACAGCAAAACGCAGAAGATGAATGCGAGGACGAGGTTCTCAAGGAGAGGTATCGCGAGCGGTTAAATGATCAACAATACAGAAGTTGTGATGAGGAGTTGTATTTTCTAGCTAGATATGAACAATGTTTATTTTTCGGCGAGCCGGAAGGGAGGCAAAAGCAATGTTATAGCAAGCCCAGTTAAAAATAAATAAAAATGTTATAATTAAAAAATAGCATATTCAGAAGATTATCGAAAAAGAGTTATAGAGTATCGCAAAGAAGGGCATACCTTTGCTCAGACGCAAGCAACTTTTAAAATAGCGATCAGCACAATAGAAAGATGGGAAAATCAACTG
>JAFUXM010000120.1 GCA_017470785.1 Synergistaceae bacterium | reverse complement strand
TCTACCGCCGTATAGTCCTGAATTAAATCCGATAGAACATTTTTGGAATTGGCTCAAGAAAAAAATCACTGATTCAGTTCCATATTTTCAAAAATTTGATGATGTTATTTATTCAATTTTTAAAGTTCTTTAACTATAGCAGCGACCGGCGAAAGCGATGATATGATAGTCAGGTCAGCCTATAACAACGTATTAACGCAGGCCAACTCTAATTACGGCGATAAAGTTGACATAGCTGCGCCTGGTGAGCAGGTCGCCAGCACGACCCCGACTAATTTCAAGCCCAAGGACTATGGAGACGATGCAATTAATAAAATTGTTGAAAGTACAGATGCAGTTGAAGAGGGCGTAGTGAACTATAGAAAGTGGGCCGGCACGTCCATGGCTGCGCCGCATGTCACCGGTACGGCTGTATTATTAAAATCCATTTATCCGGCTGCAACTGCAAAGCAAATTAAGCAGGCAATATTAGAGGGCGCTGATAAAAATTATTGCGCAAACGATGCCGAGACTGAAATATATTATTACGTCAACGGCAAGTATGACAGCAGATTAGTTCATGACGTCACGTCTAAGAACGGCCTTTTAGATGTAGAAGGCGCACTTGATAAATTAACTGAGATAATCGAGAGCGAAGGCGCAGGCGAAAGTGATAGTGATAGTGAGAGTGAAGCTGTAAGCTCTCACGGCTCAAGCTCAAGCTCCGGCTGCAGCGCATTAAACGCAGGTATTGCGTTATTGAGCTTAGCAGGCTTGATTATATTTAAGAAGCGTTAAGTTAAATTAAGTAATTTAAAAATATTTTAAGATAAAAATAGGCTGAGCTTTGAGCTCGGCCTATTTTGTTTCAAGCTGCCGCGTTCGATAAATTATTATATAATTGCTTTAAATTTTAAATTTAATTACGCAGTTAATAAAAGGAGGAAGTTTGTTATGAAGTTATTAAGAGTTTTATTGTTTGCGGTTATGATTTTTGCATTTGCGGGCGCGGCTCACGCTGCGCGGACTGTGCCTGGCGATGTAATCGTGACGTTTGAAAATCCGATTGATGATTTGCCTGTGAGCAAAGAGAGCTTGACGCTGCCGGACGGGCTGCACGCGGCGTGGCTGGCTGAGACTGCAAAAAGTCTTGACGCTGAAGTAAAAATGATTTACGAGACGCTGTCTATTCAGGGCAATGACATTGCTGCGGTGCTGCACTCTGACAGCAAGAGCGAGAGTACGTTATGGCTTGAGCTGAGAATGCGTCAAGATGTTAAGGCCGCGAGCTTAAATCATGTCATGAAGATCAGCGGCGGCAGGAAAAGGTTCGCGCGTTAATTTAAAAATTTAATATTTAATTAAAAGGTGATGAGAAATATTATGTTTAGAAAAATTTTATTAGCGTTAGTTATTGCTGTTGCATTTGCAGGCGCAGCTTGTGCTGCGCAGACTGTACCTGGCGATGTTATAGTTGTATTTAATAATAATTCTGACAGCCAAGTCAGCGCATCGACTTTAAAGACAAGCGGCGTGCATTTTAAGCAGGCAAGCTACGCAGCGGCGCAGCTCGGCTCGAGCGTTAAGCATGTTTACAGCGCGATTTCGCAGGTTGAAGACGGCATAGTCGCGTTAATTCATGCTGAAAATAAAGACGAGAATGAATTATTGAAAGAAGTATTAGCAAGGTCTGATGTCAAGGCTGCGAGATTAAATTATATTGCCAAGCCGTTCGCTGCGCCCAACGATAAATATTATGATTTATTATGGGGCATGAAAGCGATCAAGGCTGATAAAGTATGGGATAAAAATTTAACGGGCAGCGATGCTGTATACGTAGCTGTGATAGACTCTGGTCTTTATAACATGCACGAGGATTTAGCAGCTAATATTGACACGGTGCGCAGCTTCGGCGTGAACTTAAGCACAGGAAATATTATTAAGGGCTCAAGCGGCTTCAGTGACAAGTCCAAGGGCGATATAGGCTACGGCCACGGCACGCATACCTCAGGCACAATCGGCGCGGTCGGCAATAATAGCATCGGCGTAACAGGCGTGAACTGGAATGTGAAGATTATAATGGCCAATGCTTATAATAAAATCGGCAAAGAGTGGGGCTTCGCGGACAGTGCGACTATTGCAGCGCTGAACGAGATAGTGAGATTAAAGCAAAGCGGCGTGAACATAGCGGCGCTGAATATGTCACTCGGCGGCTATACTAAATATACTCCGTCGTCTGTGAGCAACTCGAGAGATCCGTATTGGGCGGCGTTAAAGGCCGTGAGCGATGCCGGAATTATAATTAGCGTATCAGCCGGCAATGAGGATACTCGCGTCGGCTACCCGACGCCTTATAACGACCCTTACGGCGAATTTAGCAAAGGCCAGTATGTTTATCCGGCATCGTATTTAAATATTGACAACATGATAGTTGTAGCTGCTGCAAGTCAGGACGCAGCGGGCAATATCATTCGGTCGTCATCGGCTTTTAGTTATGGCTTAGAGGCTGGATCTAACTATGGAGACAAGGTCGATATAACTGCCCCCGGGGCAGCTATAGTCAGCACAACGCCGTATGACTATACATTCTTGGATGCCTCTGAGGTAGTTGAATATGGCGTTAATAACTATGCAAGCTGGCCAGGCACGTCAATGGCGGCGCCGCATGTTGCCGGAGCTGCAGCGCTGTTGAAGAGCGCTTATCCCGATGCGTCCGCCAAGCAGATTAAGCAGGCAATATTAGACGGTGCGAACTCGTCATACTGCGCTAACGATGCGAGCGACACGAGATATTATATGTACAATGAGCAAGTTCCCGCCGTAACGTCCAAGTACGGCTTTTTAGATGTAGAAAACGCGTTGACGAAGTTAGCTGCAGCATTAGGCCGCACTGTCCCTGAGACGCCAGCTGAAGAGACACCGGTTGAAGAGACACCGGTTGAAGAGACACCAGTTGAAGAGACGCCGGCTGAAGAGACACCGGTTGAAGAGACACCGGTTGATGAGAAGCCAGTCACTGATACGCCAGTTGATGAGACGCCTGTTGATGATAAGCCAGTTGATGATACACCGGTCAATGACAAGCCGGTCGATGATACACCGGTCAATGACAACACCGGCAGCAGCACGGGCGAGACATTGCAGAGCGACATCAGACCGTCATGGGCTTCCGACATGAGCATCACAGAATTTTATAGTTTACTGTTCTCCGGCTCACGCACTTTCAAGTCCGTAACTCCGACAGATGCCAAGTCAAGCTATGATGCTAATAATCCGGTTAAGTTGAAGTTATCAAGTCCGCTTACTAACGATACTCGTATATACGTTCGCATGATGCCGTCGGCATATAACGGCAGCGTCAGTGCCGCTGATGCTGAGACCGTGAACGCGGTCATGCTTGCGTCCGGCGATGTAATCGAGGTGCGGCCGGGCAAACTGTACAATCCTTATAAAACCTCGCAGCTTGTTGAGATCGACGGCGGCCGCTATGATATAAAGCTCACAACTGCCGGCAGCAGCGCAGGCGATAGCAACGCGATAGCACTCTCGGCAAATAATTTATACTTCAGCGAATATGATCCGTATGACGATGACGGCTATTATGACTATGATGACGATGACTATTATGATTATGATGATGACGACTACAGACACCGCGGGACGTCGCGCAGCTCAGGCGGCAGCAGCGGCTGCAGTTCGCTTAGCTTTGGATTATTAAGCGCATTGCTTATCGCTGCAGGAGCTTTGAACTTGAATACTAAGAGACGCGCATAATTATTTATTAATTAATTAAAATAAAAGCGGCCTGTTGAATTAACGGGCCGCTTTTATTTGCTTGATTAATTTATTAAGACGGCAAGCTGTTAATTATCTTTAAGCTCACTCAAAATATTTACAAGCTCATGAGGTAATGGCAGGCAAAATTTCATAAATTTATTTGTGATTGGATGATTAAATTCTAAGCGCCACGAGTGCAAAAAAATTCTGTTATTTAGTAATATATTGCTTTTATAAAGCGTATCGCCGTAAATCGCATGGCCTAATGCCGATAGATGCACGCGTATCTGATGCGTCCGGCCTGTGAACAGTGAGCAGAGTATCAAGCTAAATTTATTATTATAAATTTTTATGACTTTATAGCCGGTCAATGCCGGCTTGCCGCCGCTGCTCTCAGCTATGACTGCCATCTTTAATTTATTGTCGGGGTCGCGGCCGATTGCGCCTGATAATATGCTGGAGCTTTTAGCCGGCACGCCGTGCGCTAACGCCAAATATTTTTTAGTTATCTCGCGGGATTGAAATTTGCGCTGCAGAATTTCATATGCTTCTTGAGTTCTCGCAGCGACCATAAGGCCGGACGTGACTGCGTCGAGCCGATGCACTATTCCCGGGCGTAATTTATTGCGCAGTGATTTCATGTCGGGATATTTATATAATAAGCCATGCGCCAGAGTGCCGTGCCAGTTGCCGTGTCCGGGATGCGTCACAAGACCTGCAGGCTTATTTAATACTATTATATTTTTATCAGCGTAAAGAACATCAAAGTCAACCGGCTCGGGCTCTATCTCAAAATTATTTTCAGGCTCGGGCAAAGTGATTTTATAAATATTATTTACTTTAATTTTCTGCGAGGGCTTGTTAATATTCTCAGCGTTGCCGCACTTAATTAATCTTTGAGCGTACGACCGCGTGATGCCTAAATTATTCGCGATAAAGACATCAGCTCGAGTGCCTAAATCATCGCCGGTTAATTCTATAATCTCATCGCTCATTTTTAAAATTATAATAAATTATTATATAAAGTATTTAAAAGCTCTAAGTTCTGCGACATCCAGACTATGAGCGACAATAATACTACGCATAAAATAAAGCTCCGTTCACCGGCGCTTGTCTTGCCGATCTCTTTTGACATATGAAACACGTGCATTCCGACGCTGCGCGTCCACGGCAAGAATAACGGCACAGTGCCGCACCATGAGTCCTCTAGTATGTGCAGCAGGCCGCCCATGAACCAGAAGCCTGCGCACGCCCATACGTCCCTGTGCGCATTGCGGCCGCCGTCGATTAAGCTTGATAATTTAGGGATGATCCAGCCGGATCTATAAAAGCAAGTTAAGGCCAGAGCCAGCCACGGCACAAACCAGTGCGTCCATCGTCTGTGCCACCTGTTGCGCCGCTTGCCGAACAAAGTATATTCAACCGTGTCAGGAAACGCCGCCGCAAGATAGCTCATTCCTGCGGCCAAGAGCGACCCAGTCGCTCCGGCTACAAATGCAAAAGTAGTAATTCTATGTCCTCTGCCCGTCATCTATATACATATCACTTTTAATAAATTTTTAAAAATTATTATTATCATAAACAAACCTGCATTGGCAATAACTATACTCGCACCGGCCGGCAAATTATATATAAACGAAATAAATATTCCGGCGGCAAAGCTTATTAAAGCAACTAATGCCGCGATTAAAATTATTGCCCTGAAGCTTGACGCAAGTTTCCGCGCAGTCAAGGCCGGAAAGATTATCAAGCTTGATATTAGCAGCGCGCCCATGATGCGCATTCCGGTTAAAATAACCAGTGCAGTTGTCAGTGCGATTAAACCCTGATAGAAATTTACGTTAAGCCCTAATGACCTTGCGTACTCCTCGTTGTAAGTGATTATAAATAATCTATTATAAAATATAATAAAAATTAAAATTATGAAGCCTGATAGAGCTATAGCCAGTATCACGTCCTGATTATCGAGTGCTAAGATCGATCCGAACATGTAGCCATATACACTTGAGTTAAATCCTGAACTCAGCGAAGTTATAATCACGCCAAGAGCCAGTGCGCATGACGAGACAGCAGCTATCGCAATATCGCCGCCAACCCTGCGCTTAATGCTTATAAATAAAATTAAAAACGCTGCAAATATCACAACCGGAGCAGCAAATATTAACGGCGGTAAATTTAAAGCATTTGCCGCAGAACACGAGGCAAATGCAATCTCAGACAGCCCATGACCTATCAGCGCATACCGCTTTAAAATCAATATCACGCCCAGCACAGCAGCACACACCGCAACTAAACTTCCGGCAATAAACGCCCTCTGCACAAAGTCATAATTTAAAAATTCAAAAAAATTATTCAGCATAATTTATAAATTTATAATTTTATCCGGCTTTAAATTTAAATTATCATCATGCGTAACCATCAGGACAGCTGTGTTATATTTCAGCCTTAAATCATTTAAATAATCATAAAATATCTCACGGCCTGAAGCGTCAAGACCTGCGCACGGCTCATCGAGCAGTAATAAATCCGGCTCGGCGCAAAATGCCCGGGCAAGCAGCACGCGGCGCATCTGTCCGCCGGATAACTGCCCGAGCTGCGCATCAAGATTATTAATCTCAAAGCGCGTCATCGCGTAACTTGCAGCTTGAACATCACGCGAATTATAAAATAATTTAAACGGCCTTTGCCGTCCCATTAATACTATCTCGCGTATCGATGCCGGGAAATTATATTCAGTGCGTTCGGCCTCTGCCTGCGGGACATAAGCAATCTTTATGCCTTTATTAATTTTAATCTCACCCAATAAAATTTTAGTTAAGCCTAAAATACCGCGCAGCAAAGTACTCTTGCCCGAGCCATTCGCGCCGGTGACAAATATTAATCCGCCTGATGCAAGCTCAAACGAAAGTTCTTCTATTATAATATGCCCCGAATAGCCCAGACTTAAATTATTAACGCATAACATGCTTAAAATATTTTTGACTTTGGCTCAAGATATTTTAAATTTTAAAATTTCTTCTGCCGGATGTGAAGGTTCTCGGTCCATTCATAGTACGGCTCGGAGAGTATAACGCCGTCCGGCACATCGGGCTGTCTGTCTTGGCCTTTGTCAAACTGAAACCAGAACACTGCGTCCACCCGCTTTGAGGCGAGAAGCATCGCCCGCGTACCAGCTGCAATACTCACAATGCTTATATTCAGGTGAAGACGTTTGCCGATCTCGGAGAGAAGCGCCGTGTTGAAGCCTCTTGACGTGCCGTCCTTCTTGTCGGAGTCAATCAGCGGCAGATCTCCCGTCACGGCAATTCTGATAGCGGCTGCATCTTTAAACTCTGCGATTTTCACAGGCTTCGGCTTAACTGCTTCGTCAGTGAGATACATTGAATGAAGGCGGCTCAGCGTGCCGTCAGCTTTCATATCTTTCAAGGCTTTATCAAATTTATCTTTAAGCTCAGCGCCGTCAGTCTTTCGAAAGCCGAACGCTAAACATGACGGTTCGGCAGTCCGCGAGACACCGGCGACAGTGTAAACACCCGGCGTAGTTCTGATAAGGAAATCTCCGACTAACTTCGGCAGCATGATCTCATCCGCCTCGTTGACTGCGAGCGCGGACCGCATAGCGCTAAACGAGTGGCAGTACATGAACTGCATTGGTTCAGGCTCAACGTCGTAGCTCACAGTCCACTTCCCGCTCTCTCGAGCCGAGTCCATGTACGCCAGAAACTCCTCCTGCGTCATGTTCATCCTTGACAAGACCCCGACGATGTTCTGCTCAACATCAACAGCCTTGGCTTCTGCTGTAATTACGCCCTGAGCTGAAATAAAGACGGCCAGCGCCAGCGCAAAAATAAATTTAAACTTCAACTTCAATATAAACACTCCTTTCAAATTCAAATTTCCCATCAAAATCATGATTAATTTAATTTTCCAAAACGGCCTTAATATTTTTGAAATTTGCGAGCATAATATTATAAAAGCTTAATTTATTATTAAAATCTTTAAGGCTGATATTATGCGCACTATGAAATAATAATAACTCAGCGCCGGTCTGCGCCGCTATAGACTTAGCTATCACGTCAGATTCAAGCGCATCGTAAAAAATATATTTAATATTATTAGCCTTAATATACTTAATCACGCCTGCAACACGAGCCATGCTTGGCTCACTCTCGCCCTCATACGCTGAGACATAATTTAAATCTTTATAGCGCTCAAAGAAATATCTATAAACGAATACTCCGCCGAAGACTAACGTTTTATTTTTATTATTATTAATTAAATCCTCAAAATTTTTATCAAGCGCTAATAATTTATTAATATAATTATCAGCGTTAAGCTTATAGCTTGCTGCGTTAGCTAAATCTTTAGAGCAAAGACCGGCCAAGATATTTCCGCACATCTTGGCCGCATTGCGCAAATCAAGCCATACATGCGGGTCATGATTAATAATATTAATATTTTCAGAAGCATCTATAACTAAAATCTTCTTCTTATTTAATATAGCTAAAATTTTTTCTGCCCAAGTCTCCATATCAAGGCCAGTAAAAATAAATACATCCGCCTCGTTTAAATTTTTAATATCAAGCGGCGACGGCTCAAAGTCGTGAGGCTCAGTCCCGGGCTTGATTAATAATTCAACATCTGCATTTTCGCCTGCAATATTTAACGCGAAGTCATAGACCGGGTACATGCTGCAAATAATTTTTAATTTCTCAGCATGAGCCGCGCTGCAAAATATTAATATTAATAACAGCGCAAAAAATTTAAGAGTGAAATTTATTGCCGCCCTTGCCCTTAACTTTGCCGTCATGTCTGCCTCTGCCTTTAACATTGCTCACCGGATAAAATCCCCAGCGCTCAAGCGCGGCGTGTTCATGCTCAAGTCTTGATAACGCGACGGGCATTAACTCAGCCGTAACATAGCCGTCGTTAATTCTAATCGCGCCGATCTCGCTGCGCTCAACGTTCAGCGACCGGCACAGCGCATTAAGCACCCGCCCCACTTGCGCGTTATTATTATTTAAGCTATTTAATTTAACTATAACGCCCTTCGGCCTCGCCTGCTTCTT
>JAFUXM010000119.1 GCA_017470785.1 Synergistaceae bacterium | reverse complement strand
TACATTCGCCTCACGAGCTTTATTAATTCTATTCGCCATCTCGAGCTGTGAATTATTAAAGCATAACTATTAAGCTCGTTCATATCTAAAGACTCACAGCCGGACGCAAATTAAATTTAACATATCTTTAGCATCGCAAAAATTTTAAATTAATATTATTATATATTATTATCTAAAATTTTCAGCACGTCCGGAAATAATTCGAGGCTGCGGCGCAGTATCCCATTCATGCAGGCAATCGCAACGCCGTAATTTACTATATTTACATTCGCCTCACGAGCTTTATTAATTCTATTCGCCATCTCGCGCTCGTTCAACATGCAGCCGCCGCAGTGAATTATCAAGTCATAAGCTTTAAGCGCTTGCAAATCAGGGAACTCGCCGCCGGATGTGAAATCAAATTTAGGCTCGCAATTTGCAAATTTTTTAATCAAGGCCGGAATTTTAACAGTGCCGATGTCGCCGCACTGCCTGTGATGCGTGCAGCCTTCAGATATTAAAACTTTGCTTGAATTATTTAAACTCGCTAATTTAGCCGCGCCCTGCACTAAAATTTTTAAGTCACCTTTATAGCGCGCAAACAATATCGAAAAAGATGTTAAATAAATATAGCTCGGGGTGTCCTGAGCAACGCGTTTAAACGCCTGCGAGTCCGTCACAACCATCTTAGGCTTTACTAACTTTAAAATATCTTTTAACTCTTCAGGCTGGCAAGTTACAGCTGCACAGTGCGCATCCAAAATATCCCGTATCACTTGCTGCTGCGGCAAAATTAACCGGCCTTTCGGCGCACTCTCATCTATGGGAATGACTAATACAACTAGATCATTTATATTTAATAAATCTGCGATTAAATGCTTATTATTAACGCCTTTACTCTTAGCCAGCGATGCGATTTTATTTTTTAACTTTTCTATGTTAAAGCCGGTCAACGCGCTGACGTAAATTTCCTCAGCCTTTAAGTCCTCACGCCATACGGGCTGGTCGCTGAACTCCGGCTGGTCTAACAGCAAATCAGCTTTATTATGCGCAATCACGTACGGGATGCTATGCTCATTAAATAATTTAATTAACTCAGCGTTAAAGTTTAAATTAAAGTCATTCTCAGGATTAATTGAATTCACGACTAACACGGCTATGTCACACTGGGCTAAAATCTCGCGGGTCTTTTTAACTCTAAGCTCGCCTAAAATTTTATCGTCGTCATCAAAGCCCGGCGTGTCGATAATTAACACCGGGCCGAGCGGCAGTAATTCCATTGCCTTTTTGACCGGGTCAGTCGTTGTGCCTTTGACAGCCGAAACTACCGACAAATCCTGCCCCGTAATTTTATTCACAAGGCTCGATTTGCCGGAATTTCTAATCCCAAAGAAACCTATATGAACTCTCTCGCCCGACGGCGTTAAATTTAAACCAGGGTCGCGGACCCTGGACCCGTCTATTAACGAGTTTCGTGTTTCATACCGCACTTCGTTGTCCTTATTATGCGCATCTCCGGCATTAAGATTACTCATAATTGCTTAAAATCTAAAGTCCCTTCTGTCAGAATTTTTAATTGCCTCTATGTTTTCACGGGCTATTTTACGCGTGTTCTCATTGGGAATATTTTCAAGTTCATGTTCTATCATCGCATAACCCTTTGCGCGTGTCTCGGGCGTCGCGTAGTCAGCTAAGTACTCAGCTAAGGTCATTAACGCGTTTGGGTGACAGAAATTTAAAATCTGGCCGCTCTTGCAGAAGCTCATAAATCTGTCGCCGGTGCGGCCTGCGCGGTAGCAAGCCGTGCAGAATGACGGGATATGGCCGTTGTCCATCAGCCAGCTTATCACTTCATCTAAAGTTCTTTGGTCTGACACGTCGAACTGCTCGGTGTCATGCGGCCTTTCTGCCTCAGTGTAGCCGCCGACTGAAGTCCGCGATGCGCCGCTCACCTGTGATATGCCGACTTTCAACATCTTAGACCGCACGGCCTCACTTTCACGTGTCGAAACTATCATACCAGTGTATGGCACTGCAATACGAATACAGGCCGCTATTTTCGTGAATATCTCGTCCGGTATTGCATTATTAAAATCATCTGGATTAATATCATCAGCCGGTTTCACTCGCGGCACACTGATAGTATGAGGGCCGACGCCCTGCGCCGCTTCTAAATGCTCAGCGTGCATTAATAATCCTGCAAACTCATATTTATAGCCTTCAAGTCCGAACAATACGCCTAAGCCTACGTCATCGATGCCGCCCTGCATCGCTCTGTCCATGGCTTCAGTGTGATAATTATAATCATGCTTAGGTCCGGTCGGATGCAGCTCTAAGTATCTTGCTTTATTATACGTCTCCTGAAATAAAATATACGTGCCGATGCCTGCGTCCTTTAATTTCCTGTAATTCTCGACAGTCGTCGCAGCGATATTCACATTAACGCGGCGTATATCGCCATTTTTATGATGCACGCTGTAAATCGTGTTAATGCAGTCCAAAATATACTCAATCGGATTATTGACCGGGTCCTCGCCGGCCTCAATCGCAAGCCGCTTATGCCCCATGTCCTGCAATGCTATAACTTCGGCCCTAACTTCTTCCTGCGTCAACTTCTTTCTGGGAATTGTCTTATTTTTAGTGTGATACGGGCAGTATAAGCAGCCGTTAACGCAATAATTAGAAAGATACAGCGGCGCAAATAACACAATTCTATTGCCGTAAAACGCCAGCTTAATCTCTTCGGCTACTTCATACATTTTTGCGACCTTCTCAGGAATTTCACACGCTAATAGCACGCTCGCCTCGCGGTGATTTAATCCTGAACAGTGACAGCCTTTGCCGTTAGCATTAACTTTAGGCCGCGCCTTCTCAAGCAAAGCATCAATTAATTCAACGTTATTTTTATTCGCTTCAGCGTACTCAAGCGTTGATAAAATCTCTTCATGATTGATAAATTCGTCGGCGCACAAAGATTTTACGTCATAATTAAAACTCATTTTACTTAACCCCTCTACTTCCGAGTCAGAAAATTATTTATCTTCCCCGTTAGAATTAAAAAATTTTAAATAAATTATAATATAAATTAAATTAAATTTAAGTTTATTTTATTATGGCTGGTGAATTTATTTATCATGAAAAAATTTTTTAAATTTTTATTTTGCGTGTTAATCATAATTGCAGTCTGCGCAGGCATCGGCAGGCTGAGAGCTAAGCATGAGGCTGAACCTGAGCCTGAAGTAATAAGGCCGGTGCGGACAACGCAGCTTGCAAGCTCAACGCAGAATTTCAGCAAAAATTATTTCGGCACTGTGCAGGGCGCAAAGCGCGTTGACTTGTCATTCAGGGTGTCAGGGCCGTTAAATAAAATTTTGGTCGACAAGGGCGCAGCCGTGAAGAAAGGCGACTTGCTGGCAATTTTAGACAAGCGCGACTTCAACACTAATCTTAAACAAGCTCAAAGTGCGCAGGCTCAGGCACAAGCGCAGTATAAAGACGCGCAGACAAATTTTAAACGCTATGAGAATTTATACAAGCAGCGGGCAATTTCCAAAGCTCAGTACGACGCGGCGCAAACTCAGGTTGACGTGACGCATTCGGCGGTGAATACGGCAGCAGCCCGCACAGCTCAAGCCCGCGACGCATTGACAGACACCGAGCTTCGCGCCCCG
Source organism: Synergistaceae bacterium (assembly GCA_017470785.1). Lineage (GTDB taxonomy): Bacteria > Synergistota > Synergistia > Synergistales > Aminobacteriaceae > JAFUXM01. Next base: position 3,662 of record JAFUXM010000119.1, on the reverse strand, counting down.
TTCGACGGCGTCATAGCCGACAGAATGGCCGAAAATTTTCAAGACATCACGGCAAAGCAGACTATTTTTAGCCTTCAAGACATCTCACAGCTTGAAATAGTATTTAACATCCCTGACAATGACATTTTATTAGCGCCGCTGCCCGGCAACATCTCGCTGGCGCAGCTTACCCAACCGAACTTCAGCAAGCTGTTTACGCTCACATCACTTTTCGAGGCCATACCGGACAAAATATTTAATTTAAGCCTGAAAGAATTTGCGGCGCAGGCCGATCCGACTACCAACACTTATCAAGTCACAGCAGTGATGCCGCAGCAGCCGGATATAAATTTACTGCCGGGCATGGCCGCCCAAGTCAACGTGAGCTTCATTAATAATCATCACAGCAGCAATTTCACAGTTCCGGCCAGCGCAATACTAAGCCTGAACAATAATTATTATCTATGGCGTTACGCAAGCGCTTCACGTGACATAGGCGAAGTTCAGCGCGTGTTGATTAACATAATTGCACCGGCTGACGGCGGCATGATTGAAATCACGGGCGAGGATTTAAAGGCCGGCGATGTCATCGTAACAGCCGGTGTGAACTTCCTGCGCGACAATCAAAAAGTGCGCTTAGGCACAGAGGCAAATTAAATGGACATCGCACGCGCAAGCATTAAACGCAAGTCAGCAATATTATTTTTGTGCTTCATAGCGGCTGTATCAGGCGTAATAGCATATTTTCAGATAGGCAAACTTGAAGACCCGAGCTTCACTATCAAGACCGCAGTGATAACGGCCTTGTATCCCGGGGCAAGCGCTTATGAAGTTGAGCAGGAAGTGACAAGCCGCATTGAGGACGCAGTGCAGGCCATGAGCGAGATTAAGCACATACGGTCACGGTCAGGCCCGGGCATGGCAATAATTTACGCAGATATTAAAGATGAGTACACGTCTGAGATGCTGCCGCAGGTCTGGGATATTTTAAGGCAGAAGATAGCCGACGTTCAGGTCTCATTGCCCGCAGGCAGCGTAGTTATGATTAACAACGATTACGGCGATGTGTACGGCCAGTATTATGCGCTGGTCGGCGACGGCTACACTATGAAAGAACTATGGGACTACGCGGATTTCTTAAAAAAGAATTTAGTATTAGTGCCGGGCGTCGCAAGCGTGAAAATTTTGGGTGAGCAAGAAGAAGCGATTTACGTTGAGCTGTCGGCAAGCCGCATGGCCGCGCTGGGATTAGCTCCGGCGAATATACTTAACGTACTGACCCAGCAGAACACGCTGTCGGCTGTCGGCACTGCCTTATCGGGCGAGCGTTACTTTAGAATTTCACCGACCGGCGCTATATTAAATGTAGAAGACATAGGCGATTTGGTCATCGGGTCGAGAGCAGGCGGAAGTTTGACAAGACTGCGTGATGTCGCAAATATCAGACGTGATTATATAAGTCCGCAGAGTTTTAAAATGAACTTTAACGGCAGGCCTGCCCTTGCTCTCGGCATCGCTGCTGTTGACGGCGGCAATGTAGTCAAGATGGGGCAGGCCGTAAGTAAACGCCTGAGAGAACTTGAAGCTTTTAGACCGATAGGCATTGAACTTAATGAAATTTACATGCAGTCTAATCAAGTTATTAATTCAGTTCAGGACTTTATTGTGAATTTAATCGAGTCGCTGGCTATTGTCGTGGGTGTGCTGTTAATATTTATGGGGCTGCGCTCTGGCTTAATCATAGGCGCAGTGTTGTTATTAACAGTTGCGGGGACTATTGCTGTTATGAATCAAGCCGGAATATTTTTGCAGGTCGTCTCGCTGTCTGCGTTGATAATTGCGTTGGGGTCGTTAGTCGATAATGCAATAGTCGTAGCCGAGGGAATGTTAGTCGGCGTTGAGCGGGGCTTAAGCGTCGAAGATGCAGCGAGTTCAACTGTCAATGGATCGATATGGGCAATGTTAGGCGGCACTTTCATAGCCATAATGGCCTTTGCGCCTATCGGCTTTTCGTCTGACATGACCGGCGAATTTTGCCGGAGCTTATTTCAAGTCGTAGCTATATCAATGATGCTGAGCTGGGTTGCAGCATTGACAGTTACGCCGGTGTTCGGCAAACTCGCCCTCAAGCCGGTGCATGATAACAGCCAAGTTCAAGGCGACCCGTACGATAAATTTTTATTCAGAGCCTACAGGACTTGTCTTAAGACTTGTTTAAAGTATAGATATTTGACTATATTTATAACGCTGTTATTATTTGCGGCAGCTCTATATCACTTCTCGACTTTAGATCAGTCATTCTTTCCGGATTCAAATACTTTTTATTATAGTGTAGATTTATGGAGTGCCGAGGGAACATCGATTAACGAGCAGGAGCAGCGGACTAAAAAGCTTGCTGATTATTTGCGGTCAATGCCTGAAGTCAAGAACGTGTCAGAATTTATCGGAGGCGGCGGCCTAAGATTTATGCTGACGTACTCGCCGCCTGAGCCTAACACTGCGTTCTCGCAGCTGATAGTTGAAGTGCATGACGGCAAGCAAACGCGGCCGGCTTTGTTGAAGACGCAGGATTATATTGATAACAACATGCCGGAGCTTCAGGGTATCTGCAGGCTATTTGCGCGGGGCAGCGGCATGACACCGAAAATTGAGGCGAGATTTTACGGCGATGGGGATGCCAGTGCTGCGCAAGCTGCTGTGCTGCGCGGACTTGCCGAACAGGCACGGCAAATATTAGAAGATGATGCTAAAAGTTTATTCGTGCGTCATGATTGGCGCGATCCAGTCGAAGTTATTAAACCTAAAATTTTGAAAGATCAGATGCAGAATTTAGGGCTGACCCGTCCGGCTATCAACCAAGCTATACTAATGGCGACTGAGGGCGCAACGGTCGGAGCTTTTCGTGACGGCGACAAGTCGCTTGCTATTAAGGCCGCATTCATACCGGAAGAGCGCAATAGAATTGATTTGCTGCGCTCACTGCCCATATGGGCGCCTGCTGCAAACGCAGCTGTGCCTTTAGGCACTGTATTTTCAGAGCTTGATGTTGCATTTAAAGATAATATTATTATGCGCCGTGACAGGAAGCGGGTTATCACGCTTGCCAGCGAAATTAAATTAGGTGAGAACGCCGACGCAATGTTAAAGCGCGTTAGACCTAAGATAGAGGCAATTAAACTGCCGCTGGGCTATTCGCTCGAGTGGGGCGGCGAAAAGGAGATGAGTGATAACGCCATGGCTGGTATGGCAACTGCTTTTATTCCCGCTGTGTTAATCATGTTCACTATAATGGTATTTTTGTTTAACGGATTTAAGCAGGCGATAATAATTTTTATATCGCTGCCTTTAATTTTAATCGGCATCGGCGGCGGAATATGGCTTTTTGACATGGATATAAGCTTCACTGCTACAGTCGGTTTATTAAGTTTAATCGGTATGCTTGCTAAAAACTCGATTGTGTTATTAGATCAAGTCAGCAGTGACTTTGCAGCCGGTCGTGACAAGTACGAAGCCATAGTCGAGGATGGAGTAAGCAGGCTAAGGCCGGTAGCAATGTCAGCATTGACAACCGTATTGGGCATGTTCCCGCTGATTTGGGATTTGCTGTTCGGACCTATGGCCGTTACCATCATGGCAGGTCTCACCGTCAGCACAGTGCTGACGCTGATATTCATTCCAGTTCT
>JAFUXM010000013.1 GCA_017470785.1 Synergistaceae bacterium | reverse complement strand
TAAATTTAATTTAATTTAATTTAATAAAAACAGGAGGAAATTTATTATGAAAGCAAGAAAAGTTATCGCGTTATTCGTCGTAATCGGAACGTTAGCAGCAGCAGGCGCAGCCTTTGCAGGCGGCCATAAGCAGTTCAAGAGCTGTATGTGCGAAGGGAGCAATGGGCAGAAATTTAATCAGCCGATGCCGCCGGCGCCGCACGCTAATATGCAGCATCGCCCCGCACCGTTCGCAAAGCCTGAGTACTCGCCGTTCATGAACTTCTACAGGAGATTTGCGCAGCACTTCCAGCCTAAGCACATTAGGACTAATCAGCTGCGGGAATACAGCAAGGCCGTAAAGTTTTCGCCCAACATGCCCGACGAGATTAGAACTAAGGCCGCTGATGCTGCGAAGCTGAGAATAGACCTTGATAACGTTATGACTAAAAAGCCTGTCGATAAGGCCAAGGCGGTTGAGATTTATAATAATATAGCCAAGCTCGAGAGCGAGATTAGAGTATGGCGGTTCAGTCAGAAGCTCGACAGGCTTGAAAAGGCCGCCGCAGCACGCAATCACGGCAAGCCTGAAGCTCCGCAAGAGCCTGCGCCGCAGCCTGAACCTGAACAGCAAGCAAATTAAATAATTTTAAATTAAATTAATAAAATCAAGCGAGGTCATAACGGCCTCGCTTTTATAATTTAAATTAAATTAAATTCTTACTTTTTGATTTTCGTGCAATAAATGCGCGCCGGCAACGACTATTATATCGCCGTCTTTAAGCTGGTCGCTCGCGATTTCAACAAAGCCGCTGTTATGCGGCGAATTTTGCGTTACGCTCACGCGCTTCACGATTTTATTATTATTCCCGTCATTCTCGCAGCGCCATACGTATAACTCAGCGCTGCTCGTGACAATGGCAGTCTGCGGGACTGTGAAGACCTGTTCAGTGCCGGCTGAATCTTTAAGTTCCACTTCTACAGTTGCGGCCATGCCGGGCAATAACGCTACGTCCTTCTGCCCGGGCATCACGGCAGTGACCGGAAATGTGTTAGTGCTGCGGTCGGCCTGCATAACAAATTCTTTGAACTTCAGCGGGAAAGTCCTGCCGGGAATTGCGTCGAACTTAGCCCTAAGTGCAATTACATCCAAATCAGGCTTTGACAGCCCTGATGTAGTCTTCGATGCCCAGATTACGTCGTTATCAGGCACGTTAAAGACTATCTCAAGCATGGAAATATCCTGCAATATAAAAATCGGCTGCTTGGCCGTAACGTCCTGAAAGCTCTCGACCATTCTGTCAACAATCACTCCGTCGAACGGTGCCCTAAGCTCGGTATCCTTCAGTGAGTCGCGCACCGCAGCAGTCGATGCTCTCGCAGCATTCAACGCTGACCGCGCTACGTCCATCTGAGTTTTATACGTGTCATACGTCGACTTCGGGATAACTTTCTGCTTATATAAATTCTCGTAACGCTTAAAATCGGCCTGCGCGTTCTCATACTGAGCCTGAGCCTGCGCTTGATTGCTTTGAGATTGCTGAAGCTGCGTCCGATAGTCGCGCGGGTCTAACGTCGCTAATAGCTGCCCTTTCTTAACAGAAGCGCCCTTGTCAACTGCAATTTTGCTTATCGGCCCTGACACCCTGAACGACAAGTCAACGCGTTTACCGCCCTGCAGCGTGCCGTAATACTGCCATATTCCGCCCTTGCCGTTGCCCCGCAGCGCAACAGTCTTGACAGGCCTTATCACTTCCTTTTCCTGCACTTCAGCTTTCTGACTGCGCATAATCTCAAGACCTTTATACGCCCCGAACACTAAGCCTGCTAAAATTATTATCTCAATAAGCCTTTTCACTTTATACATCGCCTTTCATTAAAATTATTTATCTTCAGGATTGGGTACTTTATACGCAACTGCTGTCAAAACAGGTATTACTACCATCGTTAAAATCGTGCTGACTGTGAGGCCGCCCATAATCGTCACTGCCATAGGCCCGAACATGCTGTCCCAAATCAACGGTATCATTCCGAGAACAGTCGTAACTGCCGACATCGCAACCGGCCTTAATCTGCTTACGCCAGTTTCTACAATAGCTAAATAACGGTCTTTACCAGAAGCGAAGTCGCTTGCAACTTGGTCTAATAACACAATCGAGTTCTTAGCAAGCATTCCAACAAGGCTTAAAATTCCGACTATCGACAAGAAGTCAAGCGGCTTGTGCGCTAACATCAGCCCAAGCACAACGCCTATTACTATCAACGGTATCGACCCGAAAATTATAAACGGCTGCCTAAATCCGTTAAACAAAAATACCATTATCGTGAACATTAGCAGCAAGCACGGCACAAATAATTTCGACATGCCGCCCATTGCATCCTGCTGGCTTTCATCCTCACCGCCCCACTCAAATCTATAGCCGAACGGCAGTTTAATTGCCTCGATTTTAGCGCGTATACGCTCCTGCATCTCAGATACGTTGCCGCCGAGAACTACATCGCTTGCAACTGTCAATACGCGCCGCCTGTTACGCCTCATAATCACATTATCTTCATACGTTAATTTAATATCCGAAATTACAGAACCTAAGGTTACGGCTCTGTTCGCCGCAGGCGCCCATATCGGCAGCGAATTTAAATTTTCAATCCTGTTGCGCTCTTCAGGCACAAGCCCGAATAAAATCGGCAGCGATTTATTTTTATCTCTAAACGCTCCGACAGCAACGCCCGTCGTCCCAGTTAAAATCGCGTTATTTATTAACGGCCTCGTCAAGCCTAAGCTCTGCATCCGATCCTTGCGAATTTGCGGCCTGAACACCGTAACTTGGTCGTTCCAGTCAAGCCTTACGCAGTTATGCAGCGGGTCGGCTTCCATGATTTCACGCGCTTGCTGGGCAAGTTCACGCAGCACAAGCGGGTCATCACCGTAAAATCTCGCCTCGATAACCGGCGCCATACTTGAACCTTTCGAGAATAATTTGCACACGCCGGTAACGCCGGGCATCTCTTCGTCAATAATGCGCTGCGTCTCAGCTAAAATTGCCTGCGGGTCGCCGCCGTCTTTGACTTCCACTAACAGCTCTGAGAACGCATTATCAGAATCGGGCGGCGAGTACGTCAGCATAAATCTTAAATTGCCGCTGCCTATCGTACTCGTGATATTTTTAATATCGGGCCGCTTGAGCAAGCGCTCAGCAAGCTTCTCTGTCATGTCACGCTGCGCATTTATCGACGTGCCTTCGCGCTGCCATAAATCAGCCACAAAATACATTGCATTCGACGACGGGAAAAATATTTTCTCGACTGACGTAGCCAGCGTGACGAGCGAGAATGCGAAAATTATTATCACGACAGCTATAGTCATAAATCTTCTGCGAAGGCAGCCCTCGAGAAATGCGCGATAAGCTCTGAATAAAAAGCTATTATACGGGTCGCCGGACTGCTTAGCCGGCTTGAGCATCAAATTTCCGATAACGGGCGTTGCAGTAATTGCAAGCAGCCAGCTTAATAACATCGAGATACCTACAACCTGCAGCAAACTGCGGCAGTATTCGCCCGTGTTATCAGGCGATAAGCCAATCGGGCAAAATGCCAATACAGCTATAATAGTCCCGCCGAGCATCGCCCATATCGATCCCGACACAGTCTCTGACGCCGCATCTTCTGTACTTTGACCGCGCTGTATGCCGATTAGCATACCTTCAGCTACGACTATTGCGTTATCGACCAGCGAACCTAACGCAATTATCATTGCTGCAAGCGACACCTGCTGCAAAAATATTCCCTGCTGATTCATCACTATCAAAGTCGCGGCAACCGTCAGCAATAACACAACGCCTATCATCAAGCCGCTCCTAACGCCCATAAACACCAGCAATACGCCTACAACTATTACCAGCGACTCGATTAAATTAATCACGAAATCGTTTACTGACTTGACAACGCCGTCGGACTGCATATAAATTTTGCTTAATTCCATGCCGATTGGCCGCTCTTCCTCAAGCTCGGCTAAGCGTTTTTCTACAGCTTGCCCCATAGTTACGACGTTGCCGCCGGTCACTGTCGATATGCCAATTCCCAACGCCGGCTGATTATTAAAGTACATCATCATACTCTGCGGATTGACATAATCACGCCTAATTTCCGCAACTTCTTTAAGCCTTATAACCCGCCCGTCACCGCCGCCTATCACTGTCTCGCCGAAGTCATCAACGTTTAACAACCCGCCGGTTGGATTTACCGTCACGTATTGACTGCCGTAAAACGTCGTACCCATTGATGACACCGTATTTTGCTGATTGAGCACGTCGAATATCGCACTTGACGATATGCCTAATGCTCTAAGTCTCGCCGCCGAGAACTCTACGTAAACGGCTTCAGTCTGCTCACCGACTATATTTACTTTAGCAACTTCAGGCACTAACACTAACTCTTGCTTTAAGAAATCTGCGTAGTCATACAATTCACGCATGGTGTAGCCGTCGCCAGTCAACGCGTAGTATTGCCCGAACACATCGCCGAAGTCGTTATTAATTACAACGCTGCATCCTGCAGGCAAATTTCCCGCCGCATCGTTCACCTTCTGCCTTAACACGTTCC
>JAFUXM010000118.1 GCA_017470785.1 Synergistaceae bacterium | reverse complement strand
TACTTTTTACAAGTGTATCTTCAACCCATTTAATACTTTCACACACCGTGCTTTTGGAAACACTGTAATCAAAAGCTATATGCGCCATCGTCCTATACTCTCTGTAGTACTGCAGCATAATGACTAATTTATCTGTATCTGTAATAGATAGACTTCTAAGAGGTCTTCCGCCTCTTTGATGCTGGCATCTGTACTCCTCATTAAGAACTTTCAGCATCATGTCAAAAACAGACTTAGTGACCCCCAAAAATTTCTGATAATCATTATCATTTAATTTTGCTAATTTTTCTCGTGTTTTCATTTTTTAATTATAACTTTTTATCTCAAAATCTTCAACGTTAGCGAACTGGTCTAATTTCATTTGTATCATAACCGCGATCCGCAAGTAAATATTTCGCCCCTGTATCTTTTATCAAATTTTTTGCTTGGCTGCAGTCGGCTACAGTGCCGCTGGTAAAAATAAAACGCACAGGCTTACCAGCTGCGTTCACTGCCATATGCATTTTCGTATTTAGCCCCCTTTTGTTCGCCCCATCGCCTGATTGCCACCAGCGGCTACGGCTGCGTGCGGATGTACCTTTACAAATGTTGCATCTATCATTAACCATTTGTATTCATGTTCAGAGGCAAGCAGTTCAAATAACTTTGCCCATACACCTCTGCTTAGCCAGCGGCAAAATCGCCTGTTCGTATTCTTCCAGTCTCCATAATCAGGCGGTAAATCCCGCCCTAGCGCCCCAGTCCGAAGTATCCAAAAAACTGCATTTATAAACTTACGATTATCATGGGCAGGTCTGCCCTTTGTTCACTTACGCCCCGGCAGATGCGGCTCAATTATTTTCCATGCCTTATCCGATATATCATGCCTTCTATAATCTGGGGTACAATTCATGTTTTACTACCCTTTTATCATGACTTAATATTTTTTATAATTTTATACCTTTTCTTTCTTTTTGACGACACTATCCAAGCGAGACTATAAGGCTATCGCAAATAATAGCAAAGCAAGTAATAAAAGCTGCGCATAAAATTCTTGATGCGTTTTGACTGTGTTAGCTATATAATTAAAAAATAAATATTAAAATTAAAATAATAATTCAGGTGAGCAATTAATTATGGCAAACATAGGGAAAGATCTTGCGCTTTTAACTGCGGGCAGTCCGGAGCATTTCAACGCTCTGACTATTTTATACGGGGCACTCGGCACGATCTGGGGTAAGAACGCATATTTCGCGTTCATAAAGCCTGAGCGCTACACATGGAAATTTATTAACGAGAGCGAATATTTTACCGTGTCGTATTTTCCTAAAGAACTTAACGACATTCACAGCGTGTTTGGCTATAAGTCCGGCCGCGACACAGATAAAGTTAAAGAGGCCGGCGTTACCCCTGAGTTCTTAACTAACTGCGTGACATTTAAAGAGGCTCGGGAAGTTTTTATATGCAGGAAAATCTACATGAATCAGATGAACCGCAGCGAGATACCGGCTGACGTAACAGCAAAATATAACGACCCTAACGACCTTATCTACGGCGAACCTCATTACGCAGTCATCGGAGAGATTATAGGCAATATAGTCAGGTAATAATAAATTAATAATAATAAGCCGCCGGAATTAATTTTTAAATTAAAACCGGCGACCGTTTATTAAAATAAAATTTAAATTGCTGCGCTACTCGTCTTCCTCGTCTTCCTTCTTGTGAGCAGCGATGACTTTCTTTGCAATATCAGCCGGCACCTCTTCATAGTGCGAGTACTCCATGCTGAACGTGCCTTCACCCGAGGTCATCGAGCGAAGTATAATAGCATATCTGAACATCTCGGCCAGCGGCGCTTGAGCCTTGACTATCTGTAACTTGCCGTGAGCCTCCATGCCCATGATGCGGCCGCGCCGTGAGTTAAAGTCGCCCATTACGTCGCCCATGAACTGGTCAGGCACTGTTACTTCAACGTTCATGATCGGCTCAAGCAAGACCGGATTTGCATCCATAATGCCTTTCCTGAACGATAAGCGCGTGGCGAGCTTGAACGACATTTCCGAGCTGTCGACCTCGTGATAGCTGCCAAAATATAATTCGGCTCTGAAATCTACAACCGGGAAGCCGGCTAAAGGCCCGGACTCCATGTACTCACGCAAGCCTTTCTCGACCGCCGGAATGAAGTTATTCGGCACTGCACCGCCCTTGATGCTATCGACAAATTCAAAGCCTGCGCCGCGCTCAAGCGGACTGTAGCGGATGTACACATCGCCGTACTGGCCATGGCCGCCGCTCTGCTTCTTGTGCTTGCCCTGCGCCTCGGCAGTCTTGCGTATCGTCTCTCTATACGGCACTTGCGGCGTCTTAGTATCAAGCTCGATGCCATAGCGTTCTTTCATCTTAGATAAAACTATATCAAGGTGCATGTCGCCCATGCCTGATAACACGTTATCATGCGTCTCAGGATTCTTCTCGAACGTCAAGCTGCGGTCCTCTTCAAGCGTCTTAGATATTGCATTGCCCATCTTATCTTCGTCGGCTCTGGTCTTCGCAACAACTGCAACGCTGTAAACCGGCTTGGGAAATTCAATATGCGGGAATAGATACGATGCGCCGCCCTTAGTCGCCAGAGTATGACCGACCTTAGTGCTTTGAAGCTTGGGAATTGCGACTATGTCGCCGGCAATAATTTCTTTAACGTCTTTGCCGTCCTTGCCGCACATTAATTTAAATGAGCTGATGCGCTCATCGTCGCCTTTCTTTACGTTATAAATATTATTGCCCTCGCTCGATAATTTGCCTGAGTAAGCGCGTATAAACGACAATTTGCCGACGTACGGGTCAACCATGACCTTAAAGCACAGAGCCGAGAACGGAGCATTAACATCCGGCAGGACTTCAACTTCTTTATCGCCGTCCTGAGCTTTAATTGCACCGATGTCAACCGGCGACGGGAAATATTCAGTTATGAAATCAAGCGCCTGATGCACGCCGACGTTCTGCGTAGCCGAGCCGGTTAATACAGGCATGATGCGCCGCGCTGCAATAGCTTTCTTAAGCATTTTAGCAAAATCCTGATCGCTTATAGCTTCGCCCTCTAAATATTTTTCCATCAGCTCATCGTCCATCTCGACCGCTGCCTCTAACAGCGCTTCTTTAGCGTTTGCCGCAGCATCAGCCAAGTCCGCCGGCACTTCGCCCTCGGTGAATTTGCCCGTGCCGTCAAGATTATATAAATAAGCTTTATTTTTAATTACATCGACTATTCCCTTTAATTTATCAGCCGCGCCAATCGGCAAAAACACAGGGAGCGCGTTCGGCGAGAACTGAGATTTTATATCTGCTAAGACTTTATCGAAATCAGCGTTCTCACGATCCATTTTAGAAATATAAAACGTGACGGGCGCGTTGTGATGCTCGGCATATTCCCACGCGCGGCTCGTCTGCACTTCAATGCCGCCGACCGAACTTACTAAAATTACCGCCGTGTCCGCAACGCGTATTGCCGCGCTCATCTCACCGGTGAAATCAGCAAAGCCCGGCGCATCAAGCGCAAATAACATCTTGCCGTTTCTCTCAAGCGTTAATAGAGACGTGCTGATTGAAATCTGCCGCTTCTGCTCTTCCGACTGAAAGTCGCTGACCGTGTTGCCGTTCTGAACAACGCCCATGCGCGTGATCTGCCCGTTGCAGAAAAGCATCGCCTCAGCCAATGAGGTCTTGCCCGCTCCGCCGTGCGCACATAACGCAAAACTCCTGGTATTTTCAGGTTGACGTGCTCCCATTTGTAAAAACACCTTCCTTAAAATATTTAATAAAACTAAATATATTATATATTTTATTTTAAATTTTATTTAATTAATTTTAATTTACGGCATAACAAAAAGCCTCCGGCTTAGTTTAACCGGAGGCAAATTATTATTAAATAAATTTAAATTTAATTTACTCGTCAGGGCTGACTAATAAAATAACGCGTTCGCACGGCGCGACTAAATTATATTGCTCGCGGGCTAAATGCTCGATCCCTTCCTGAGTTTTATAGAACTCGACTTTCTCCTGATAGCTTTTAACCAGCTCGCGCTTCTCGTCGCGCACGGCTTCACGCTCCGCTATCGCGTCATTAATTCTAATATATTGCGTATCTCAAATATATAATTACGTAAAGATTATAGCCAGAAATAATATTAATACTGTCCAGACCAAGATGCGCCTCAACGGAGGCATTTGCGGCGACATAGCTACATCCGCTCCGGCGCAAATAAACTTCAGCCGTTCGAGTTCAAGCGCTTTATCCTCAGCATTTAATAAAATTAATTTTAATTTACAGCGCAACAAAAAGCTTCCGGCCAAATTTTAAAATTTTCAATTCAGCCGGAAGCTTTAAAGTTTTTAATTTTTAAATTAAATAAAATTATTTACTCGTCAGGGCTGACTAATAAAATAACGCGTTCGCCAGGCGCGACTAAATTATATTGCTCGCGGGCCAAATGCTCTATGCCTTCCTGAGTTTTATAGAACTCGACTTTCTCCTGATAGCTTTTAACCAGCTCGCGCTTCTCGTCGCGCACGGCTTCACGCTCCGCTATCGCGTCATTAATTCTAAATATATTGCGTATCTCAAATATATAATACGTAAAAATTATAGCCAGAAATAATATTAAGCCTGTCCAGACAAAGATACGCCTCAACGGAGGCATTTGCGGCGACATAGCTACATCCGCTCCGGAGCGCTCACACCGAGTAAATTTAAGCACCGCGCTATGACCATCCGCACTGCGCAAATAAACTTCACCCGCCCGAGCTCAAGCTCTTTATCCTGATCTTTATCTTCATCTTCAAGACTTAATAAAATTCTATTAGTGTTATAGAACGAGTGAAACGCGCCGGCTAAGTTCAAAGCATAATCTGTTATAACTTGCGGCGCTAAGTCACGCGATGCGCTTGCTGCCTCTTTAGGAAATTCAGCTAAAATATTCGCAAGCTCCCGAGCCTCTTTATTATCGTTAAATATATTTAAATTAATTTTATTATCGCTTAACGCTCCGCCGCGTGCTTCAAATTCTCTTAATATACTTGCAATTCTCGCGTGAGCATACTGGACATAATAGACCGGGTTATCGCTGCTCTGGCTTTTAGCTAAATCTAAATCAAAATCAAGCTGGCTGTCGCTGCGTCTTGTTAAGAAAAAGAAACGCGTTGCGTCAACGCCTACTTCATTGCATACTTCACTAAGCTCTATAAATTCGCCCGACCGCGTTGACATAGCTACCTGCTTGCCGCCACTAAGCAAATTCACAAGCTGGATTAATAACACATCAAATTTATCAGGGTCTTTGCCCATCGCCTTAATTCCGGCCTTGAGCCTCGCGATATAGCCGTGATGGTCAGCGCCCCAGACGTCTATAACCCGCTCAAATTTTCTATCAATAAATTTATCGTGATGATATGCTATGTCAGAAGCAAAATAAGTAGGCACGCCGTTATTGCGGATTAACACGCGGTCCTTGTCATCGCCGAAGTCGGTCGACCTGAACCATAACGCGCCGTCCTGCTCAAACGCATAATTATTATCTTTCAAATTCTGCATCGAGACATCAACAGCCGTCTTACCGCTCTTATCTTTAACATATAAGCTCTTCTCAGAGAACCAGTTGTCAAACTTCACGCCGAATTTTTCTAAATCATCTTTAATACCGTTTAAGATTAACCCGCTTGCATAATTTTTAAAAAATTCCAAGCTGTCTTCAGGCTTGAGCTTTATAAATTCATCGCCGTGTTCGGCCTTAATTTTATTCGCAATATCATATAAATATTCGCCCTTATAGCCATTCTCAGGGAACGGCGCAAGCTCAGCTTTATTAAATAATTCAAAATATCTCGCCTGCGTTGACTTGCCCAGCGTCTCAATCTGCAAACCGGCATCGTTAATATAATATTCGCGCTGAACGTCCCAGCCGGTGAACGCTAAAATTCTTGCAACTGAATCGCCTACTGCCGCGCCCCTGCCGTGGCCGATATGCAATGGCCCGGTCGGATTGGAACTCACAAATTCGACCTGCACGCGTTTATTATTGCCTAAATTCACTGCGCCGTAACTATCGCCCTGAGCTAACACATCGCTTGCTGCAAGTGCGAACCAGCCCGAGCCTAAAAAGAAATTTATAAATCCCGGACCGGCAACTTCGATTTTATCAACTAAGCCCTTTAACCCGTCATTTAAACTTAATTTATTTGCTATGTTTGCTGCGATCTCACGCGGTGATTTACTAAACACTTTAGCTAAACGCATTGCCGCGCTGCTCGCCTTGTCACCCTGATTATTAAATTTAGGGTTTTCAAGCTCATAGCTTAAATTATCCGGCAGCTCTTTATTCAACTCAGCCGCAAGTTCTTTAACAGCCTGCTCAAGTGCAGCGCTTAACGCAAGCACCGCCCTGTTCTCTCCATTTACATCATTGCAACTCAAAATTTATTATTCCCCTTTCAAAATCTTTAAAATTTTTAAATTTAAAAATTATTTCTTGGCCTTTACAGCTTTAATCTGCACGGGAATTTGCCGCGAACTAAAATTACGCCATAGCTCAACTCCGCGCCTGAGACTTCCGGCGTTCTCATCGTTAATTCTATAAGCATTGACCTCAAGCCTCGCGCTCGCATTAAATTTATTATGCCTGCCCGAGCTAATTTCACTATAATTAATCTTTTCAGGATATTTTTTGACCTCAGCAGCCGTTAAAATTTTCTCAGTGCCCTTCGGCGGATTTATGCTTATCTTTTGCTGCATGACGAACGGGAATAAAATATCAAATGGCAGCATTCCGTCCCTAAGCTCAGTCAAGAAAATAGGCGTTAAACTCGGCGGCATCGCTAACAGCCTCTCTCCGTTCACTCCGGCTATACCCGGCTTCTTGTCTAAATTAAAGCTTAAAACAAAATTTTTAAGCTCGGCCTTGCTGAAATTATTTAATTTCAAATCCGGAAATAATCTCATTACAAGCTTATTAACATTAATATCATCGAGATTTAAGAAATCGCGCCATGCGCCGTTAAACTCGACGCTGACCTTGCCGCTCAACATGCCTTGATTATCCAAATTTAAATTTAAATTCGCGCTTAAATTATTTACGGCTGCCTTGCCTTCAGTTATCTTACGTCTTAATAAAGTTCCGTTGCCGCTGGGCAAGCCCTCGTTTACGCCTGCTGCGCTGACTATCCTTTGGCCGCGTAAAATCTGCGCCGTCGCGTCAGCTTCAGGCTTGGCCGCAAAGTCATTAAAATATCCCAGTGAATTAGGCGATTGCTTATTCCTGCCGGCAAGTTCCAACACTGCGTCGCTTAACACAGCTCCGCACACCGGCATATCATCACGGACTTCAAGCGGCAGCCGCCACGATATGCTCTTAGACTTAATACCCTTAGCATTCTTCAGCCACGCATAAGCTATTAATACTTTCTCGTTCTTCGTCCAAGGCGCATTATCCGGTATAGCCCGCATCGCGTCACCGGCTAATTTAATCTCCGGCTGCTTATACAGCCAAGTTAATACATCATCAGCATTAATTTTTAATTTAGCTTCAGGCTCAGGCGTTTTTAAATTATTTACAAATTCCCGCATAATAGCTGCAAGGCCGGCCTCGCCGCTCCTCATGCCGAATATCAAGCCCGCCCGCTCACCTATTACCATATTATATTTATCATAAGCATTTAAATTAACCTGCCGCCATCTATAGACTTCTTTATTAACCTCCGGCTGGAGATTTTTAGGGAATGTCTTCATTGCAGGCCGCGGCGCAAACGAAAATTTTATCTCGGCTATCGCTTCCCACACCGGCAAATCTTCCTGAAAATAAAAAACATCTTCATATTTATTTACATCTACATTATTTAAATTTAAATCAGCATTTTGCGCCGCGCTCTTAACCTCACGCCATGACAGCACGATAATAAAATTATTATTTAAATCTAAATCCTCAAGCTCTTTTAAGAAATTTACGTTAATAATATTTTGCTCGGGGTTAAGCTCAGGCTCAAGGCTCTTAATTTTAGCGCCCGTGCGCTGCGAGTAAATATCAGCCCTTAAGATCTCAGCCTTATTATTAATATCATTAACTATATTCCAGTCATGCCATTTAGCGTCAAGTCCTTTGCGGCCAAGTATCACGTACAAATGCGTCTTCTCAAATTCATTTAATTTATTTTTCGTGAACTCGCTCTGCTTAAGCCAGATAATGCCGTCATAGGCCGGATAAGTCGTAAAATCCGGGTTCTCATCGCGCATTTTATTTAAATCAATATTAAAATCCGCCGCATATAAATTTGCGCTGAAGCTAACGCAAATTAAAATTAAAATTAAAAATTTTTTAAGCATAATTTAATTACAGCTCCTTAATTAAAGTCCCTTGCCGCAGCAGCGCTTATATTTTTTGCCGCTGCCGCACGGACACGGGTCGTTGCGGCCGATCTTAGTGCCTTTATGCACCGGCGCAGCCTTGCCGCCGCCTGCAGCATTTAAATTATTATTATTGCTATACGCAGCGCTCGACGCATCAAGATTTAAATTAAAATTACGGTTCTCAGATACTTTGCGCCGTTTGCGCTTCTCTAATCTCTCAGCCTCGCTCTCCGACAAAACCCTAACTCTAAATATCTGCTCAGCAAAAGTATCTTTAATTCTCGACATCATATCTTGGAATAACGAATAAGACTCGAACTGATATTCGATTAACGGGTCTTTTTGGCCAATGGCTCTAAGGCCGATGCCGCGCCGCAGCTCATCCATCGCAAGCAAGTGATCCCGCCAAGCATTATCTAATATATTTAAGACTATATAGCGAACCATGCCGTTTGCTACTTCAAGCTCAAGTCCGCCCATCTTCAAGTCATACTGGCTTAACACATAATCTATAATCTCTTCCCGCGTGTCCTCAAGCATATCGCTCGAGTCAATGGCTTTAACTTTAGCCTCGATCTCAGCGCTTAAGCCGACTAAAGCTTTTAATTTAGCCGCTGCGCGCTCTGCATCAACGCTGCCTTCTTCATCCGAGTCAAAATTAAAATATTTATTTAATATATCGTCAGCTACGCCCTTTACGACATCGCGGCCGTAGCTTATCATGTCGTCCTCAGTCAAGATAAGCGCCCGCTCTTTATACACTGCCTCACGCTGCTGGTTCATCACGTTGTCATATGCTAACAGCTGCTTACGTATATCAAAGTGCATTTCCTCGACCTTACGCTGCGACGACTCGATTATTTTCGATAACATGCCGGACTCTATGGCCTCGCCGTCGCGCATTCCAAGCTTGCCCATCAAGCCCTGAATTCTTTCCGAGCCGAATAACCGCAATAAATTATCTTCAAGCGACAAATAAAATCTGCTCATGCCCGGGTCGCCCTGACGGCCTGACCGGCCTCTTAACTGGTTATCAATGCGCCGCGATTCATGCCGCTCCGTACCGATTATCGCCAACCCGCCCAAGCTCGCCACTCTGTCATGCTCTGCCTTGCAAGTCTCAGCGAACTCGGCAAAATATTTATCATAAATTGCTTTTAACTTACTAAAAATATTATTTAAATTTTCTAATATCTCAGCGTCTGATCCGGCCTTCACGCGCTGATCCCGCAGATAATTTGCGGCCATGTCCTGCACCTGCAGATTAGAATATCTAACGAAATAGTCATATATGCTCTCTTCGTCGAGACCTGAATTTATATTTAAATTAATATTCTTGCGGCTGGCTAATAATTTTTCGCGGGCTAAAAATTCTGGATTGCCGCCGAGCATAATATCAGTGCCGCGGCCTGCCATGTTAGTTGCAACAGTAACTGCACCCTCATGTCCCGCCTGCGCAACTATATACGCCTCGCGCTCATGATGCTTTGCATTTAAGACTTGATGCGAAATTTTGCGTGCCTTTAATAATTTGCTGACGCGTTCAGAATTTTCAATAGAAGTCGTGCCGACTAACACCGGCTGCCCCGTCTTGTGACATTCTTCAACGTCGTCAGCCACTGCGTTAAATTTTTCGCTCATAGTCCCGTAAATCACGTCGGGATTATCGAGTCTTATCATGTTTTTATGCGTAGGAATAGTTATAACCTGCAGCCCGTAAATTTCTTTAAACTCTTCGGCCTCAGTCACGGCAGTTCCGGTCATGCCGGCGAGTTTATTATACATTCTGAAATAATTTTGCAGTGTGATAGTCGCCAGCGTCTGACTTTCACGGCCTACCTGCACTCGTTCTTTCGCCTCAATGGCCTGATGCAGTCCGTCAGAATATCTCCGGCCTATCATCAAGCGCCCTGTAAATTCATCTACTATTATAATTTCGCCGTCTTTAACTACATAATCGACATCGCGGGCAAATAATTTATGGGCTTTCAACGCCTGCACTATTCTATGAGCAAGTTCCGAATGCGCAGCGTCAGAGAACAGCCCGGGCATCTTTAATATATTCTCGCACTTTTCGATGCCGCTTTCCGTCAGCGCAATAGTCCGTTCTTTCTCGTCTTTAGCAAAATCTTCGCCCTCTTTTAACTGCCTCGCTGCGCTGTCAGCCCGCTTGTATAAATCAACGTTGTCGTCCGACGGCCCTGAAATTATTAACGGCGTTCTTGCCTCATCAATTAAAATCGAGTCGACCTCGTCAACTATGCAATACGCATGAGCCCGCTGCACCATTTGCTCCTGATGCATGACCATGTTATCTCTTAAATAATCAAAGCCGAACTCGCTGTTAGTACCGTAAGTTATGTCAGCTCTATAGGCTTCATAACGCTCTTCAATCGGCATATACGGATAAATCACTCCGACGCTTAGCCCTAAAAAATTATAAATCGGCGCCATCCATGCAGCGTCGCGCTTGGCCAAATAATCATTCACGGTCACCAAGTGTACGCCCTCGCCGCGTAAAGCATTTAATACAACCGCAAGCGTAGCGACTAACGTCTTGCCCTCGCCGGTTTTCATCTCTGCAATCTGGCCATGATGCAAGGCCATGCCGCCTATGAGCTGCACGTCATAGTGCCGCAATCCTAAAGTCCGCTTTGACACCTCACGCACCAGCGCAAACACTTCCGGCAGCAGCTCATCCAAACTCTCAGCTTCAAGCTCATCATTGCCCCGCGCCCTCGCCTTTAAGTCCAACGCCATAGCCTTAAGCTCTTCGTCTGATTTAGCTTCAAGATTTATTGCGTTAATCTCATCGACTACAGCGCTGTATTTTTTCAGGGCGTTTTCATTAGGGTCAAGCCCCAAGGCCTTCTTTAATTTCTCAAAGATCATTCTACAAACTTCTCCTGCTAATAAAAATAAAATTTAATTAAAATTAAATTTTGCGCGGAACTTTTAATTTGTCCGCGAAAATTTATAATAACATAATTAATTTAAAATTTTTAAATTTTTGTTAAATATTATTTGACAAAACGGGACAAGCTGAATATAATATATCCTGTTTTGAGTTCGAAACATGGGCGGTTAGTTCAGAGGTAGAACGCTTCCTTGACACGGAAGAGGTCAGAAGTTCGATTCTTCTATCGCCCACCATATATAACTCCATATAACTCTATATGTTATCATAAATTCCATAAAATAAAGGCTTGCGGTAAATTTATAGTCTATATAACTCTATTTAATTTTATTTATATCTATGACTTTACCGTACCTGAAACCGTACCACTTGCTAAAAACTAATAAAATTTTTAAAAAAAGTGGTACGGCAAATTTTATAAATACGGGAGATGACTGCGTTGGCACTGACTGAACTTGGAGTAAAATCGGCGAAACCGCGCGACAAAGAATATATGCTTGGAGACGGGCGCGGGTTATGGCTGTTAGTTAAGCCGGACGGTAAAAAATATTGGCGGCTGCGTTATTGGGTAGGCGATAAAGAGCGTAAAATTTCTTTAGGTGTCTATCCAACCGTTGGCTTAAAAGATGCAAGAATAAAGCGCGATGAATTATTTAAAATGCCCGATAAAGGAGATGATCCAGCCGAGACTTTGAGCGCTAAGAAAGATGTGCAGGATTTAGCTTTCGAGAGCATAGCCCGTGAATGGATTGATAAACAGCTTAAAGGTATTACGACTAAGAAACATGTCCGAGCCGTTACTAATCGTCTTAGATATCATGCTTTTCCTATGCTTGGCAATAAAAATATAAAAGAAATTACCGCGCCGCAAATTTTAGATGTGTTACGGAAGATAGAGGAGCAAGAAAAAAATTATACGGCACATCTGGTCTCTCAGTATTGCAGCCGCGTTTTTAGATACGCAATAGCGACAGGCCGAGCCGAACGTGACCCTGTCGCTGATTTACGCGGGGCGTTGAAGCCGTGTAAAACTAAACACCGCGCTGCAATTATTAACGTTGGAGAAATGAAGCAGCTGCTCTTGGCCATGAAAAATTTTATTGGGACTGAAGTTGTGAAAGCTGCGGTCTGGTTTTCGGCCTATACGTTTTGCCGTCCCGGTGAGATAAGACAAGCCGAGTGGAGCGAAATTAATTTTGATGCTTGCGAGTGGCGCATACCGGCTGAAAAGATGAAAATGCGGCGGCCGCATATTGTGCCGCTTGCGCCTCAAGTTATTAAGCTCTTAAAAGATTTACAGCCAATAACAGGCCGTGGGCGTTATGATTCCCGAATTTAAGGGCGAAGACTGGCAATCAGCCGATGAGTG
>JAFUXM010000117.1 GCA_017470785.1 Synergistaceae bacterium | reverse complement strand
CGGCACGTCCCACCGCGTCTCAATCACACCGAAGTATAACGGCAGCGGCTGATCATCGAACAAGTAGCAATGCAGCTCAGGCTCAAGCCTAAACCTCGCTGCAAGATAACGCGACTGCCACAAATATAGCCGGACTTTCTCGATTATATTCATCACGTCGCGCCAGCCCTGATTATCAACGCTCTTGTCATAAATTCCTACTAATAAATTAATGTCAGCGACGGCCTGGTCAAGCTTGCCCTCGTCGCCGTCAGTCAGCTCGCCTAACTTCACGATCACGCACGGGAAATTATCCTCATAGTCAGCCGGCGCAAAATCCGCCTGATACTCGCTCTTTGCCTCGCCTTTGGGCTTAATCACGGCGCTCTTAGCCTGCGGCAAATACTGCGCAAACACCTTCACTCGCTTGTATTCGCCGCTCTTCGCCTTCAGATATTCGGCCTCGAACAGCTTATCAAGCGCACTCACAAGCTCATCGATTAAATCAATCACAGTCATTACGGCACAGCTCCTAACAATCTCAGCACTTCATGCGTCATTCGCTTGTTAAAAACCTGCTCAGCATCCTGCTCAAGCGCCTTCAGCGTGTCCTCGTTCTTGACGATCTGCGGCACAGCGGGGCTTGCAAGACCTTTCAAGTCATAGCGGCCGCGTCCAGTGCGATAGACCGGCCTGTAGCCATTCCTGCCCTTGACTAAAAACGCGCCGGGCAAGGGCTTTAACCCGCCCTCACGCTTGACCGCGCCCTTCACATAATCGCGCTTGCGATGCTTCGGCGCTGCCTTAGGCGTGAGCTTGTAGTCCTTCAGGCTCTTGCGGCGGCCTCGGCTGATTAACTCCGCATTTAAACTATTTAGTGTTGATTTGCGCAGCGCAAAACTCTTCTTGACCTCACCAACACTAACAAAATACCTCTGCTTAGTCTCGCGGGCTGCTGCTGACTTTAAGCTGTCAATAGTTCTGTTCAAGCTGCGGCTCACGGCCTGATTAAATCCGCCTTTGACATGCGCTAACGCCCTCGCAGCCTCGCGCCTAATATCCGCACCGAGTTCTATCAACTCTCGTTCGCCTCCAGCTCAATCCGCCACACCTGATTTTGCAATAGCTTACAGTCAGTGACGAGATATAAACGCCCGTCAATGCTCATGCTTTGGCCGGCCTTCACGCCCTCGATCTCCTGAGCCCTGATAAACAGCACAGCGCGGGCTTTTATCACGCCTTCAGCATTATGCTCATCGCCGAGTATCACATTAAGCGTCTTGCCGCGCCGGTCTGAAACCAGCAAGCACAAGACTTTCACGCCGTCTATGTCATGATAAGCCGCGAACTCAGCCGCATTGAACCACGCATTATAATCATCAAGATCATTCGCAAACGCCGCATGAAAGCCTAAATCACGCGCTGCGTCAACTGCATAAATTGCCCTTAAACGCTCGGCGAAGCTGCTACACTCCACCCGTGACAACACCCTTCAGCACAACCCAGCTCTTCAGGTCATGCGGCATGGGCAGCGGCCTTGAGCTTAAGCTAATAAACTTCTGCGGCGGGTTGCGCGTGAACCAAGTGTTCGGCACAAATTCTTCCATGTACGTGTGAAATTCACCGGCCTCATCGTTCAAAGTCACAGCCCCGTATAGCATGGAATTGCGCTCGCGTGAGCTCTGCATAATCACAGTTTCAGGGTCAATAATCGGCTTCAGTTTCCCCTCGTCCATGTCATCCGGCACCCACTCAGCATAGCTGT
>JAFUXM010000116.1 GCA_017470785.1 Synergistaceae bacterium | reverse complement strand
TTGACGGTGATTTTACCGGCGACGACTGGATGACTGCGGCGGCATGGGGCGACCACGGCGAGCATGTAGTAGCGTGCGGGGGCAAATTATTACTGTTTGACCCTATCGGCACGGCGGGTATTCCCGAGCTGCGAGTTATTGCAAACTCTCCTGATAATTGCAGGGCAGTCTTTGTGAAGGACGGGCGCGTCGGCGTTGTCAGCGGGGATGATACGATACAATTCTCAGCTGTAGGCGACTGTGAGAGCTGGACTAATGACCCTGAAGATTTAAGTTCAGCTCAGTTCTTAGAGATAGGCTACAAAGACGGGATGAATATCACGGCGGTTATTCCGCTGTCACGGGACTTGATTATATTCAAAAATCCGCCCGCCGACCCTGATAAGGGCGTTATCTGGCGGCTTACCGGCAACAGTCCTGATGAGTGGGCAGTAGTCGAGGCGGCGCATAACACCGGCACATTCAGTCAGAAGAGTGTGCAGGTCATAGCCAATGATATTTACTATTTAACGCCGCACGGGCTGGCGAGTTTGTCGAGTGTAGCAGCTTACGGCGATATAAAAAGCATGTGGGTTGACCGGAAAGTGGCAAGTGAGCTGACGCGCAAACTGCGCTCAAGCTGTCAGTTATGGAATATCCCGATTAAACAGCAGCTATGGGTACTGACGCAGACTAACGAGGAATTAATCTGGGTGTATGACTACGGGCGCGGTATCTGGACGCAGTTTCAATTTCCTAAAATACCGGTATATGCAGCAGGCAGCGGGCGCAATACGCACGTGTTTATCGGCAGTCATATATATAATATGGAAGACAGTTACACACAAGATGAGCTGTATTTAGAAGACCCGAGCGAGATTAAGGCGAAATTAAGGTTCGGCACTATCTTAAGGGGAATGCAGACGTTGATAAAAGCGGCGTTTGTCTCGTTTGTATCAGATAAGCAGCACGGGGGCGATTTAACAATCGGCGGGTTTGTAATGCCGTTCTATGCGGACGTGTTAGACCCGTACTATATCTACAACAACAGCGATTATATTTACGGCAATGAGCGGCCTATATTAACGGGTAACGGAGTACTGACGGCGCGCAGACGCTGTTTAGTGCGGGATTGGGCAATTACGCCGCGGATAGAGGCAACCGGCGGGTTCGCGTTATCAACAATGGGGTTTGAGATAGCTGAAGTATAGAATTCAGAGGTAAAGATAAAATGGCAATGACAAATGCGCAGATAGCGGCGCTTTATCAAGTTACGTTCCCTATAAACTTTGTTGTGAACGGCGAGACAGTACATGTAGGATTTTACAAGCACATACAGGAGATAGACAGGATATACGGCTTGTTAGCCGGGCTTGAACGGAGCAAGGTCACGAGCAGCGATTTAACGGCTATGCTTTCTCAGTTTGCAACTGCGGGTGATTTAGCGAATTATGTGACTATACCGGACTTCAATAATCATATCAACTCGTCAAATCCGCACCCGAACTTAGACTTAGGCAATACTAAGGGAAATATACCGGTAAGCAGGGTCAGCGGCAACTGGGACTTGAGCAAAGTAACGGGGCAGCTTGCAGCCGGTAATATAGACATGACGGGGTTAATATCGGCGCTTGAGGGAAACGCTGGATTTGCAAACTGGGTAAGGAGCTTAGCGGGCGGCGGCGGTTCAGGCGTTGGTATCAGCGGGTTCAATGTCGGCAGCAATGACGGCTATATCGAGTTCGCTAACGGAGCGCTAATCCAGTTCGGCAGAGTGCAAATATCCAGTGCGACCGGCGGGACAATGCCGTATCTTAGTGCAACGGCGAATTTCCCCAAATCATTTACAAGCAGGCCGTTTGCCGTATTTGCAGGAAACGCCTCGTTCGGCGGAAATGTGAACTCTGCGCCTGATGCGGCTTTCGTCAGTGCATATTCAACAACAAGTATAACTTTGCATTCTTTCAGTATAGTTACTGCTACATGGATTGCAGTGGGCAAATAGCCAGCAGCTAATTAACAGCTAATTAACAGGAAGTGAATAATCAGCATGAAATATTATTTAGAGTACAACATAGCCACGATGCGGGTGGCGAGCATAATCAGCATAGAAGATGATACAAAGCTTGCGGTGCAGGACGGCTACGGCCTATTAGAGATAAGCGAGAGTGAGGCGCTAAATCTCGATACGAGCTTAATCGGAGTTTTAGACGACAAAGTAATCAACTTGTATGAGACACCGGCGGAGCGGCGAGAGCGGGAACGGCTGCAGAATGAGAAACGCGTTGAGGCGCTGCAGCGAATGGGCAATATCCGCGATGAGTTTATCACGGCGCAGCTTGAAGGTGATACTGAACGGCTTGAACAGCTTAAAAGCGAGTACAGGGCGTTATTGAGGATTATATAGGGCTAAGGGGTGAGAATTAAATGGCAGGGTACAGGACAGAATATAACGAACAGGTCAATCAATGGCGGCAAGAGCATATAGAGCAGTACGAAGCGCCGAAAACTGAGAACGTGATTGTAGGATTTTCAGGGATTGACCCTGATAAAAAGTGGTTAGGGGATGCGGCGAAAAACGAGCTCATAGATTTTGTAAAAGAAAATATACAGAATTTATCGGAGCAGGCTATGCGCGATATTGCGGCGCAAGCCATAGCGGAGGCTGAGGGCGATTTGCCGGAAGCGGCGGCTGATGAGGAGTTTGACGAGATGCTTGATGAAGTATTTGAGAATGAGACTGAGCCGGATGCTCCTGAGCCTACAGAGCCCGAGCCGAGCAGTCCGACAGAGCCTACAGAGCCTGAACCTACAGGTCCCGAACAGGGCGGCGATGATTTACCGGAAGCAGCAACTGACGAAGAGTTTAATGAAATGCTTAATGAGGTATTTAAGGGCAGGGGTGCGGGCGGCAAACCTAAGCCGAGTAAACCTAAGCCGAGTAAACCTGAGACAGGCGGCGATGACGGTGCAGAGGCCGCTACAAATGAAGAGTTTGACGAAATGCTTCACGAAGTATTTGGCAATTAACAGCAAAATTATTTTTCAACTTTAGATCTTAATGCAAGTCATAACGGCTTGCCTAAGATAAATATCTTAATCTTTTAAGGAGTGTTGCAGTTATGGCGTATCAGGTAACAGATTTTACCACGGTAGGACAGAGCAAGGCGTTGGCGCAGCGGGTAGTTGCGGGGCTGGCTAAGAAGGCTAATTTAGTCACTAACTTAGTGGCAGCGGGCGACCTTGCTATGTTGACGGCGACGGGCGATATTGCGGACAGCGGTATTGCTCAGACTGGGGTAATGTTAGCAGTTGCGAATGCAACTCAGGGCACTATTCCGGTTATCGGAGCGAATGGGCAGCTTAGCCCGACAAGCTTTGACGTAGCGACTGACGCTGAGTTTACTGAGATGCTTGACGAGGTGTTCGGCACGGCAGCTTAGTCTTAGGACTGGGCAGAGTTTAGCGAGGCGGGGTATCACAGCCCCGCTTTGCAACCTTAATTTATAACCTTCAAATCACTTAAATTTATATACATTTATATACATTTATATACAAGGAGAATGATTTTATTATGGCTTACGATTTAACAGATTTAATCACTACCGGGCAGGCTAAGAAATTAGCGCAGCGCGTCAATGCGGAATTAGGGGCGACTATCCGCACCGTCTTGGTGAACGGTAATACTATCAACTTCTACAACGAGAAGAATGCGGCGAGTACGGACACGGCGGCCTTCAGCGTTGACTTTCCGGCTGAGCTGTTTTTGGATGCTGCATCTACACAGCTTGTGCAGGACTTTGCATGGAGCGCGGCGGCTTATCCTGACAGCACTGACCCGAGTTTAGACGGCAAGCAGGTATTAGTCTTAGGCGTTAAGACGCAGCCTGCAACCGGCAGTGCGACTATTTCCTACAGCTTCGTTGACCTCACGAGCTTAATCGAAATTGTAGCTATTGCGAGCGGAGACAGTGCAAAAGTCTTAAGCCTTACGGAAAACGGCAAAACGCGCACTATCGGCTTTAATATCTCGGCGGCGGCCGGAAACATGCTCACTGTCAATGCCGACGGCCTTTATGCGACACTTCGCGTGAGCGGCGCAGTTCAGGACAACGTTGTCGTCTTCGACGCAAACGGCGCACCGGCTGACAGCGGTATTGCGTCCGCTGACGTGCTTACTAAACTTGCAAGCGCAACGGCTGACCATATCGTGACGCTCAACGCCGACGGCTCTATCAAAGACAGCGGCGTTATGATTGCCACCGACGCTGAGTTTGACGAGATGCTTGGCGACGTGTTCGGCGTTTCGGCTTAGTCAATAGCAGTAACTAACAGATTAAATCATGGCGGGGCGTAACAACCCCGCTTTGTTATTAATATGGGAATAAGGAGTGATAAATAGATGAGCTATAATGCAGATGATTTAGTTACGGTAAGGCAGGCGAAATTACTTGCTGAGAGGATATATTATGATAGTTTAGCGACGCCGACATTGACACTCGGCGATACAAACATAAATCTAATAGTCAGTAACTCCGGCACAGTCACCTTCACGACGGACAGTGACGGGGCAATCAGCGTAAGTTCAAGCGATGAGACCATAGCAACAGCGACGGTCAATAACGGCATCATCACAATCAATTCACTTGCAGCGGGCAGCGCGGTTATAACGCTCTCAATCGCGGCATCAAACACTTATAAGCCTATAAGCGATACAATTAATGTTATAGTCTCAGCAAAGACAATTCCGATACTAACGCTCAGTGACACATATATTGAAATCATTGAGGGGAACGACGGGACAGTGACGGTAACGACGGATAGTGACGGGGCAATCAGCGTAAGCTCAGATGACGGGACTATTGCGACAACGGCAGTCAGCGGCAATACAATTACAATCACGGGCGTTGCGCAGGGCAGTACGTCAATTACAGTCAGCTTAGCCGAGACAGCAACGTACGCAGCGAGAAACGCAGTGATTGATGTGACAGTTGAAGCAAGGCCAGCTGGTCTTGAGGGTTATACATGGGCGCAGATACAGGCAATCGGCGCAGCCGGAACAGGGGCGAATTATTTTGATGTCGGCGACACGAAGACAATTACGCTTAACGGTACTGTAGGCACACTGGCACTTGATAATTTCAGCTGCAAAGTCTTCATACTCGACTTCAACTATAGGGGCGACAACGGTATTTACTTCGGCGGGTTCAAGACTTCAACCGGCGTTGATATTGCGCTGTGCGACAGCAAGTATAGCAATGACAGCATCGACGGCTCTAAGTACTTTAATATGAACCACTGGGGCAATTATAATTACGGCGGGTGGAAGGGCTGCGACTTGCGCTATGACATCTTAGGCAGCACTGACAAAGCGCCGAGCGACTACGGCAAGGCTCACACAACCAGCTGCACCGGCTATGACGCAACGAGCGCCGCGATAACCAGCCCTGTAGCTAATACTTTAATGGCGGCGCTGCCTGCTGATTTAAGAGCTGCACTGGCCGCGTGGACGATTTACACTGACAACACCGGCAATAAATCCAACACAGCGGTAAGCGTCACAGCGAGCATAGACTATTTGCCGCTGCTGAGTGAGTTTGAGGTTCAGGGGGTGCGCAGTTACGCCAACCAGTACGAGCAGTCCAAGCAGGCGCAGATGGCGTACTATGCGAACGGCAACTCAAAGATCAAGTACAAGCACAATGACACCGTGTCAGCGTGCTATTGGTGGGTGCGGTCGGCCCATTACCTCAACAACACTAACTTCTGTACTGTGGGCACCGATGGGTCGGCTTACTTTAGCTACGCCTATTATTCGCGGGGGCTGGTGCCTGCCTTCCGGCTGGCATAGCCAGACGCCCTAATCTAATATCAATAATAGTCAAGCCCCGCGACAGCGGGGCGTCAAATGTTGTATAATAATTACACAAGGGGGGAGAAAGTTGTCGGTCTTAAAAAATAAACGGGGCGAAAGCAAGGCGCAGTATATCAACACTGCCAATGCGATATACAATGAGACGCTTGTTTTTGTGACACGGCTGTCGGCGCGGTATGCTCGGCT
>JAFUXM010000115.1 GCA_017470785.1 Synergistaceae bacterium | reverse complement strand
TGATGCGCCCGTACTTCCAGTTGATGACGATAACGTGAGTAATGCGCCGGCCGCTCCGGTTGATGATGATGATAACGTGAGCGATGCACCGGTGTCTCCAGTTAATGACGATAGCGTGAGTGATGCGCCGGTGTCTCCAGTTAATGATGATGACGTGAGTGATGCGCCCGTACTTCCAGTTGATGATGATAACGTGAGTGATGCGCCCGTACTTCCAGTTGATGATGATAACGTGAGCGATGCGCCGGCTGTTCCGGTTGATGATGATAACGTGAGTGATGCGCCGGCACTTCCAGTTGATGACGATAACGTGAGCGATGATAACTCAAGTAATAATAGCGTTATCGATACGACAGAAGATGATGCCGACTCGCTGCCGGGCTGCGGCGTTAATTCAATCGGTTTGCCGCTGCTCTTTATGCCGCTGATCATTAAATTAATCCGCAAAAACAAAGGCCGTTAAGTTAAAACAAGCGGCGGGATTATCTCCCGCCGTTATTTTTATTTAGCTATAGCTTAATAATTCTTAATCATCTCGCCAAGGCCATCGTTCCACGAGACCTGCGGCCTAAACTTTATAATATTATTCAAAATATTATTGTCGCCCATCACGAGCGGCGCCGGCGCGTTATCTAAATTTAAATTATTTAAATCATAATTTAAAATCTCATGGCCTGTTAATGCCGCAATTTTATTTGCAATGTCACATAGTGCAATAGCATTGCCGCTTGCAATATTCACTGCGCCGTTATAATCGCTTTTTAAAATTGCATAAAATGCAGCTGCGACGTCTTTGACGTGCATGTAATCGCGCCTTAAGAACGGGAATTTTAAATCCGGCGTTTGATTTTGCTTATAGCAATTAATTAAATGCGGCATAAGACGTTCGCGCTTCTCGCCCTGCCCATAAAGAAAGAATATCCGGCCGCAGGCGAAGCTCAAATTTACTTTACGCGCGTACTCGCTTGCAAGCTGATATAATAACGCCTTGCACTTGCCGTAGAACGTATCGGGCTTCAGCGGCGTAAAGTCTTCTTTCACAAAGCCATAGCTCCAGTCGTACTCCATGCAGCTGCCCGCAAAGACCGCGCGCTTTCCGCCGTTCTCAGCAAAAAATTTTAATAAATTCAAACTCGCCAGCACTAAGTCAAAGTTCTCGCTGCTCTCCTGATAGCCCGCATTAACGTTCCAAGCGAAGTGCATTAAATATTCAGGCCGCTCACTCTCTATAAAATTTTTCACGGACTGCGCGTCGTATAAATTTAATTCATTAATAGAAGGCTGAAGCAGCTCAAGATCTTTATCAAGTTCTTTAACGAAATAGCTGCCGATAAAACCGTCAGCTCCGGTCACAAGTATCTTGCTCATGATTAAAATTATTAAAATTAAAATTTAATATCACGATAGAACGGCGCAGCCTGATCTTTAGCTGATACTATAAGCGGCTTTATATCCGGCCAGTTAATATTAATATCAGGATCGTCATAACGCACTGTGCGCTCAGCGCCGGGTGTGTAACGCTCTGAGACCTGATAATATACCAGCGAGTCATCCTGAAGCGCCATATAGCCATGAGCAAATCCCTCGGGAATATATAAAGCTTTGTTATTCTCGCCGGTCAGCTCTGCAGCAAAATATTTTAATTTAGTCGGGCTGTCCGGCCTTAAGTCGATCATTACGTCAAGTATGCCGCCGCGGACGCAGCGCACGAACTTTACTTCTTCATGCGGCTTGAGCTGGAAGTGCAGCCCTCTCAATGTGCCGCGCTTGATATTATGCGATAAATTACACTGCACAAATTCAGTCTTAAGCCCATGAGCCGCAAACTCGTCCTGACAGAATGCTCTTGCAAAAAATCCCCGCTCATCCCGCCGCTCCTCAAGCTCGATAACAAAACCGCCTTTTAAATTCGTCTCCGTAAATTTCATGTCACATGCCCTTTCGCTTATATAAATTTTATAAATTAAAAAATTCGCTGATTTGCGCGTCAATGCAGGCTTGAGCTTTTAAATTGCCGTTGCGCCATGCTTTAGTCCACTCAGCTATAGAGCTTATAGCTTTTGCAACGTCCCACTTGGGATGCCATGCTAAAATATTTTTCGCCAGTGAGCAATCAAGCTTTAATATATTTGCCTCGTGCGGCGCATTAGCATTAACATTAGCTTCATAGCTTACGCCCTCACCCCATGCCTCACAGAAAGTTTTTGCTAAAAATTCTGTAGTGACGCTGTCGCTCTCGTTAGGGCCGAAGTTATAGCTGCCAGCAAATTTTTTATCTTCATGCTGCTTCATAGCTAAGATTAAATAGCCGTTTAAGCAATCTAATACATGCTGATACGGCCTGATAGACCCGGGGTTGCGCAGAATTATTTTATCGCCTTTAAGTGCTGCCCTCACGCAATCAGGCACAATTCTATTCGCTGCGAAATCGCCGCCGCCTATCACATTGCCTGCTCTCGCAGTTGAAACAGCCGGCGAACTTTCATTATTAAAAAACGCGTGCTTATAGCTGTAAGTAACAAGCTCGCTGCACGACTTAGAATTAGAATACGGATCAAAGCCGCATAAATTTTCGTTCTCGCGATAGCCCCACGGCCATTCTTTATTCTCATAGACTTTATCAGTCGTGATATTAACAAAGCTCTTCAAGCTGTCGCACTCTCGCGCTGCTTCTAAAATATTCACAGTGCCCATTACGTTCGTCTCGTAAGTATAGACCGGGTCATTATACGACGCTAAGACTATCGGCTGGGCGGCCAAGTGAAATATAATCTCGGGTTTAAAATCTTTAATTGCATTTTTAAGCTTGCTTAAATCCCGAATATCAGCAAAATTATTTGCGCATTTATTTTTTAAATCAAGAATATTAAACAGTGACAGCTCTTCAGGCGGCAAAGCATAGCCGCATATTTTCGCATTAAACTTTAATAAAATTTCGCACAGCCACGAGCCTTTAAAGCCGGTATAGCCGGTGATAAATACGCGCTTGTCTTTATAAAAATTCTGCATAATAATATTTAACCCCAAATCTTCCACGGAGCGCTGCCGCTTGCCCATAACTTTTCAAGCTTTTCTTTCTCACGCTGCGTGTCCATGCACTGCCAGAAGCCGTTGTGCAGATAGCCCATTAATTCGCCCTTATTAACTAAGCTCTGCATCGGCTCTTGCTCGAGTATAGTACTATCATCTTTTAAGTAATCAAATAATTCCGGCTCGCAGACCATAAACCCGCCGTTAATCACTACGCCGTCCTCGTTGGCCTTCTCTCTGAATGAATTTATCTTGCCGCTTGCGTCACAGCTGATAACGCCTTTCTGCTGGGCAACGCCTATCATAGTTATAGTCATGATCTTTTTATGAGCTTCATGAAATTTTAATAACTCGTCAAGATTAACGTCGCAGAGTCCGTCGCCGTAAGTCAGCATGAACGGCTTATCGCCGATATATTTCTTAATGCGTTTGACGCGGCCGCCGGTCTGAGTGTAAAGTCCAGTGTCAATGACAGCGACTTTCCAGCTCTCAGCGTGGCCGTCAAGAACCTGCATCGAGTTATTAGCCAAGTCAAACGATACGTCAGCGTTATGCAAAAAGTAATCCGCAAAAAATTCTTTGATAATATATTGCTTGTAGCCGCCTAAAATTATAAAATCATTAAAGCCATATGACGAGTAGAATTTCATTATGTGCCATAGTATAGGCTTCTCGCCGATCTCGATCATAGGCTTAGGCTTGAACTGCGACTCCTCGGCTATGCGCGTGCCGAACCCGCCGGCCAGTATAACTACCTTAATATCTTTCTTGTCAGTCATGACGTCCCCCGAAATTTTAAAATTTTATTTTATTATACAAAAGATTTATGAAATTTTAATTTTTATAATATAATTTTAGGAATTTATTTTTATTTAACAGGAGGTATGGCTATGCAATTTGAATTTCTGCGAAAATCTAAATTACTCAAGCTGTTAATGCTGTTAGCCTTGGCGTTAATGGTATTAGTCTCAGCCGGAGGCTGCGGCGGGTCATCGCATCATTCTAAATCTAAATCTAATTCTGATACTAATAATGAAATCGACGATGATGACGATACTAATGATAATGACAGCGACACCGACACTGACGATGACACTGACGATGACAACAGCGGCAGCACTGACGCTACGTTCTCAGTCGGTGCGGACGGCACTTATTATATAGTGCTCGGCTCGTCAAGCTCAACAAAATCAAAGTCTTCATATTCGCCTGTGAACAGCGCGGCAGCGTCAAGCATTCCGGTCTATGACTACGTATGGCACGCAACGCCCGACGTATCTCAAGACTATTATACTAACGGCACAAGCGGCACGGTGAAACTTACTGAGGATGACGTCGAAGACTTAATCGAGGACGACAATAATTCTGTTTACAGAAATTACGGCGTTTACATCAACCGCGACGTACATTATCTGTCAAACACTTTAACATTCGACAGCTCGACAACTGTCAAGAAAGACAACGATGAAGAATATCCGTGCTATTATGATGACGCGGTAGTGACTGAGGCCAAGGCGGCTTATTCCAGCGTAAATTATTCTAATAATAAAATAATTTTCGCAACTCTGCCTAAGCAAAACGGCAGCACGTTCGCTCAGACGCGCAGCACACTCACGTTCTCAGCAGCTGAAGCTTACAAAAATCCTGTGCTGCATATCACAAAGGCCGGCACGTATAATATTTCCGGCACATGGCAAGGTCAAATCTGGGTCGACGTAGGCGATGATGCAGACGATAAAGTTAAATTAATTTTAAATAATGCTAATATCACCTGCACGGTTGCACCGGCGCTTGTGTTCTATGAGACTTATGAAGGCGCAGAAGATGCGAACGACACTTACACTGACGAGGACAATATGACTACGGCTTATGCGCTTGAAATGGACAGTCACGTCACGGCAAGCACTGCCGGCTCTGTACTCGAACTCGCAAGCGGCACGACTAATACTATTACGGGCAAGAATTTATACCGCATACTCAGCATAGCTCCTAAGAGCGGCGCTACGGTTATCGACGGCGCGACTATCTCATATCAAAAGAAACGCTGGAAGATCGACGGCGCGCTTAACTCAATGCAGTCGCTTGAAATTCACGGCACAGGCACGTTAAACGTCAACGGCTCATACGAAGGTCTTGACTCCGAGATGCATTTAATTATAAATAACGGCAATATAAACGTCACAGCTTCGGACGACGGAATTAATACGAATGAAGATAACGTCTCAGTTTGCTTAGTGAACGCTGGAACTTTGACAGTTACGTCCAGCGTAGGAGACGGCATAGACTCCAACGGGTGGATAGTGATTAACGGCGGCACGGTCACAGCTACGGCTGCAAGCGGCGGCAGCGAGAACGGCCTCGACGCTGACAAAGGCGTTTACGTTAAGACCGGCGTCACAGTCACGGCCAACAACGT
>JAFUXM010000012.1 GCA_017470785.1 Synergistaceae bacterium | reverse complement strand
ATTTACGTCAAAGCAATAGCCCGTGACAGTTAATAAAAAATTCTGGTATCAAGCCATGAAATTTTAGCCGGCGCTTGTCAAATAGTCTGCCATGTCACTGCTGTAGCGTTATACTGGCTTCAAGGCGCTGACGCGTGGACTGCATCGCTTATCTACAATGCGCCGGTCTTGATCGTAAAATATTTATTATCAGGAATTGCCGCGTTCATGCTTTATAAAGCCTTAAGCAAAGCTTTTAAATTTTAAATTTTAAAATAAATAAGCGGCAGAATTTAAATTTAATTTTAACTCTGCCGCTTATTTTTAAATTTTAATTTTTAATTTTTAAATTTCATTTACGTCAAAGCAATAGCCCGTGACAGTTAATAAAAAATTCTGGGCGCGGCTGTTTGCTGCGCCTATATCTAACCAAGAAATTTTAGCCGGAGTGCAAGAGCCGTCGGTATAAAAATAAATCACGTCCGGTTCAATGCTCCAGCCGTCGCCTGCCATTGGATACTTAAGCTGCACAGGCTTCCAAACTAATACAGATGCGTTGCTATCAGCCGTGCCTAAAAATGCGCTTAACGAATCACGCTCGACTTCCTGCTGAATTAACGCCTCGGCTAATATCTCGCCGCGCCGCGAATCGCGCGTGGGCTTCAATGTAAATTTTATCGACACGCCGTTCAAAGCTAAGTTACGCGCCTCTTCAATGCTGCGCTGCAATAATGCGCTGGGCGGCTCAAAGTAAAACGAAATTCTCGGCAATGCGATAGCCGCTATCATGCCTACAATAGCAAAGACTATCATTATTTCCATTAAAGTAAAGCCTGACCGCCTGCGCATTTTAATTTTAAATTTTTAAATATTAATCTTTAATCTTAATCTTCGTTAGTAATATCGGCGTTGATGCCCTCGCCGCCCTCTTCGCCGTCCGGGCCGTAGCTCGTGAGCTTGACGCGGCCGTTCTCATTGCGGTAAACGTACGGGTTGCCCCACGGATCATCAGGTATCTTCTTCATGTAGCCGCCGTCTGCGTAGCGCTTCGGCACCGGACTTGTCGTAGGCGCAGTGACTAACGCCTCTAAGCCTTGCTGCGTTGACGGATAAAAGCCGTTGTGCATCCGGTACATCTCGAGTGCGTCCTCAATGCTGCGTATCTGCGTAGATGCTGCCGTGCGCTGCGCCTCGCTGACCCGCGAGCCTATGTTCGGCACGACCAAGGCCGCAAGCAAGCCCAGAATCACGACAACTACCATTATTTCAATCAGCGTAAAGCCCGACCGCCTGCGCATTATCAATAAACTGCGCTCATTATTTTTATTGCTACTGCTCAAAATAAAAACCTCCTTAAATATATTTTATTTATAATTTAAATCTAAAAAATCTTCCGGCGTTAACGCTTTTATATTGCTTTGCTCAAAGTCCTTAACATTTCTGGTTATAATATAGTCTGCTTTGACGCGCTCGGCGGCTGCGCTCTGCAGGGCGTCCTCAAAGTCATTCCAGCGCATTTGCGCAGCCTTGATTATATCTAAAACAGTTAAATCAACAAAGCCTAAAAATTTAGTTAAGCGATTAACTAAATTTTCAATTTTCAGCGGCGTTAATTCTTTTCGCATATTATAGACTATATTAGCAAAAGTCAACGAAGATATGCAGCCGTAGGCATCTCCGTACTCACAAAGCCCCCAGATGCGGCTCGATTTTTCATAAAACGGCTCACGGTTTTGCAGTACGTCAAGCAATATATTAGTATCAATAAGCAAGACCATATTTTTCCCTAAAATATTCGTCTCTGACCTGCTCTAAATCATAATCGCCCTTTACAATTCCAATTAAAGATTCAGTCAGCGATGACATGACCGTGTTTAAGGGAATGAACCGGCCTATCTGCTTTAAATTTTGCGTCATCGATACTTCGTGACCGTCCTTGACGATTTGCAAATATTTATCAAAATCATTATTAAGCTCATCAACGCTTGCTAATTCAAGATTTCCCAACATGTTTACACTCCCCCTGTCATAATTTCAGCAAGACCGTATTTCTCTCGAAAATATTCATCTTTAGCTGTCTCTAAATCAATATCTCTGCCGTCCTTTAAAAATCCCGTTAATTCCTTTACGACAGCGCGGCCGTCGCTGCATCTTGGAACAATACTTCCCAGTTTACGACCGTTTCTAATCAAGATTACTTCATTGCCGTCATCGACCATCTGCAAATACTTATCCAAATTTTCGCGCAGCTCATCAACCGTTGCTATTTCTACCATTTTATAATCTCCCTGTCATGATTTCATGATGTTTGCGCAATTTTTCAACGTTATAGCCGGCCTCTTCCATTTCTTTAATAAATCTTTCGTGCAAGACCGCTTCAACTTCCGCTTGCGGGACTAAACGGCCTACCGGCTCGCCGTCTTCCAGCACTAAAAACTCTTGACCGTCCCTCATCATCTCCGCATATTTCATAAAATCTTTCCGGAGCTCGTCAACGCTCACTGTCTTGATATTTTTATTTTCACTCATTTTACATATCTCCATAAATCTCTACTTCACAATGCCGGCCAAGTCAAATACAGGCGTTAATATTGCTAATACTATAAATCCCACCGAGACGCCCAAGCCCAACACTAATATAGGCTCCATTAAAGTCGAGACGCGCTCCATTCGCGCCTGCGCCATTTCGCGGCACTGGTCCGATACGTTAGACAAAGCCTGCGCAAGTTCGCCGCCCATCTCGCCAACTCGTATGACTGCGACCGTCTCCTCCGCAAAGCCGACTTTCTCAAGCGCTCGGTCAAATCTATGGCCGGTCTTCACCATCTCAGCGCAGTCAAGCCACCTCTGCGAGTGCATGTCCATTGACGAGGCCATGCGCAATGCCTGCACTAACGGTATTCCTGAGCGCAGCAGCGTGCTGATATGCGACATTACAAGCGCTAAGTTAAGCTGCTCGCTGATGCCGCGCATGAACGGCGCACTTATCTTCTTGCCCTTGCGCTTCATGTATAAAATAAATATTAATATAGCCAGAATTATCCAAAGGCCATAGCTTGATAAAAAATTCGACATTGCTATTAACATTCGCGTGGGCAGCGGCAAAGTCTGGTGCATATCCTCAAATAATTCTGAAATTTTAGGCACAACATACGTCAACATGAACGACACCACGCCAACACCCACAACTATCATTACAATCGGGTAAATCATCGCGCCGCGTATCTTGCGCCGTAAGCCATCTTCTAATTTAAACTGCTCGGCTGCCTCTTCAAGCACTGAGATTAACGAACCGCTCTGCTCGCCGCTCTCGGCCACGCGCCATAAGCTCTCACGGAACGCGCCGCTCTCGGCTAAGGCCGTATGAAATTTGCGGCCACCCTCGACCTCTGCTAATAATTTCTCAAGCGCCGGCCTCATGTGCTTATCCCGAGCCTGCTTCACCATTATTTTCAACGAGTCAGCCAGCGGCAAGCCCGATTTCAAGTACGACGCTAAGCTCCTGCAAAAGAATATATGGCTCTCAAGGCTTAAAACTTTTATTTTTGCCTTGCTCTGCTTCTTCTCGATTGCGGCCACGTCCACGACTACTATTCCGCGCTCGGTCAAGCGCTCGACCGCCTGCATACTGGACGACGCCTCTATAGTCCCTTTAGTATTTTTGCCTCTTTTATCATAGCCTGAATAGCTGAAATACGGCATATTACATCACGCCTTTATTTTAAATTTCTTAATCTTCACCCGCAACACGCACTAATTCTTCCGGTGACGTCAGGCCGGATTCTACTGCTGATAAGCCGATTTCCCATAAAGTCTTAAATCCGTTGCCCCGCGCTATCTCTCTTAACTTTGACGCCGGAGCGCCGGTCACAAACGCCTCTTGTATCGCCTCGTCAACTACAAACTGCTCGTAAAGTCCAACGCGGCCTTTATAACCCGTGTTATGGCAATGCTCGCAGCCCACTGGTTCAAACGCTCTCGTTAAGCCCTGCTTGGCCATCATCGCAGGCGGCTCAATCTCACGCCGGCAGTGCGGACATAAACGCCTTGCCAGTCTCTGCGCAACAGTGCCGATCATGCAGTTAGCCGCTAAATACGGCTCAATGCCCATGTCTGTCAATCTTATTATCGCGCCTATAGAATCATTAGTATGCAAAGTCGATAACACTAGATGGCCGGTCAGTGATGCCTGCACGCCGATGTGCGCAGTCTCGAAGTCGCGCATCTCTCCGATCATTACTATGTCCGGGTCTTGCCTTAAAATAGAACGCAATGCTGCCGCAAACGTCACACCGGCCTTCTCATTCACCTGAATTTGTGCAACGCCGGGCAATGCGTATTCAACAGGGTCTTCAACCGTGATAATATTAACTTCCGGCCTCGCTAAAGCCTGCAAAATAGCATACA
This sequence comes from Synergistaceae bacterium, assembly GCA_017470785.1. Taxonomy (GTDB): domain Bacteria; phylum Synergistota; class Synergistia; order Synergistales; family Aminobacteriaceae; genus JAFUXM01. The sequence continues at coordinate 676 of JAFUXM010000012.1, read as the reverse complement.
GGCTCGTTGACTTTCCTGAACCCGTAGGCCCTGTGAATAAGCGATTCCATGATGTCACGCTCGCGCTTCTCCATACCTAAGTCCTCAAGCGTCATCAGGCCATGACCTTTGTCCAATAAGCGCATCGCTAATCTCTCGCCGTACTGGGTCGGCACAAGGCCAACGCGCACGTCAACGGCCTTATCGCCTAACGTGATACCTATACGGCCATCCTGCGGCGCCATATGCTCGGCTATGTCCATTTTGGCCATAACTTTTATGCGGCTGGTCAACGGCGCTTGGTGCGATCTTGGCAGCCGCAGCCTGTCCTGTAAAACGCCGTCAATCCTAAATCTTATCACGACTTCGTCTTCGTAAGGCTCAACGTGAATATCAGTCGCCCGCTGCCGCAACGCATCAACAAATAAGCCATTCACAAGCTTTATTACAGGCACGTCGACCGAGTCGCTTAAAATATCTTCACGGCTCAAATCATCTATGTCATCGATGCCCTCAATATTTTTTGCGGCCTCGTCGGCTGCGACGCTGCGAATGTCGTACAGTGTGCGCAGCAGCTCGTTAATGTCATTCTCCGGTCTTAGCTCTATATCAACCGGATAGCCCAACGCTGCACCAAGCATCTGAGCCTTCGGCCATGCGTCAAAGCTCACCGCGCCTACTATTAAAATATCATCTT
>JAFUXM010000114.1 GCA_017470785.1 Synergistaceae bacterium | reverse complement strand
GTGACGATATGGAACACAGCGGCGACATCCACCGGTCTGATACTCTCGAGGAGAAATTATCGCTTGCATCGCGCTTCGGCGTCGCGATAAATTATTCAAGCCCCAGCCGCAATGAATATCATGAAATTATAAAAAATTTAGCTAAGAAATCTTTAGGCGGTTATAAAGACATTAACGAGCTGTTAAAGGGCGCTGACGCATGGGAGATACGCCACGGCGGCAAGTCCGGCCGCGCTGCGAGGCAGTATATCGACTATCTGGCAGGAAAGAGCATGATATAAAATGATAAATTCCCTTGAATTATTCTGCGGAGCTGGAGGCCTTGCGCTTGGACTTCAGCAGGCTGGGTTTAGGCACAAATTTTTAATAGAAATAGATAAAAAATCATGCGGCAATATATCGGCAAACATTGACAATGGTTATGAATATATCAAAGGCTGGAATGTTTTACAGTCCGACGTGCGCGATATTAATTTTAAAAATTTATGCTCGGGCTCGATAAATATGATTTCAGGCGGCCCGCCATGTCAGCCTTTCTCACTAGGAGGCAAACATCTTGCGGAGAAAGACGATCGTGACATGTTTCCGCAGGCTGTACGCGCCGTCCGTGAATTAGCCCCTGAAGCTTTTATATTTGAAAACGTAAAAGGACTTCTTAGAAAATCTTTTGCATCGTATTTCAATTATATACTGCTTCAGCTGAGCTATCCTGAGATCGAAGCGTCTGAAAATAAAAATTGGCTGGAGCATTTAAATATTCTTGAAAAATATAATGCTTCGAAATTAAAATTTAATACGGGCTTGTCTTATAACGTTGTTTTTAAATTAGTTAACGCTGCGGATTACGGCGTGCCGCAAATACGTCACCGCGTGATAATAGTAGGATTTAGAAACGATATAAATGTCGATTGGTCATTTCCAGCTCCGACTCATTCGCAAGAGGCCTTATTTGAATCTAAATGGGTAACAGGCGAATATTGGCAAGAGCATGATATAAATAATTTTGATTTTAATGCTAAATCTATAAATAAACAATTAATATTTAAGACATGCGCAGCCAATAATTTAAAACGTTGGCGCACTGTGCGGGACGCATTAAAAGGTCTTGACAATTTAAAAAATGTAAAAAACCATGAGTATAGAAAGGGAGCAAAAATTTATCAGGGGCATTCAGGAAGTTTATTGGACGAGCCGTCAAAGACTATTAAAGCCGGATCGCATGGCGTTCCCGGCGGTGAAAATATGCTTATCCTTGATAACGGAACAACAAGGTATTATACGGTTCGTGAAAGCGCGAGACTGCAAACTTTCCCTGACGATTATATTTTTTGCGGTTCATGGACAGATAATATGCGTCAGATAGGAAATGCTGTTCCTGTTGAATTGGCAAGAATTATAGGCAAGTCTGTGTTTAATAAATTAAATCAAATTATATAAAATTAAATTTAATTTTAAAATGAATAATATTAATATTATAAAGCCATATAATCCGCTTGATAAAAAGAATATAGGAAGGAACATAGCTGAGGCTGCGCTTAGAACGAAAGTTTGCAGTCTTCCGCCGGAGCCTTTTGCAGGAGCAGGAGTCTATATTATATATTACACCGGCGATTTCCCAGCTTATCGTAAAATCTCAGATAATAATCTTAATAATAAATTTAATAGTCCGATTTATGTTGGGAAAGCAGTACCGGCTGGCGCAAGAAAAGGCGGAAAGATAGATGATATATACGAAGGTTCTGCTCTTTATAACAGGCTTTGCGAACACGCCGCATCTATAAATTCCGTAGCTAATCTTAAATTAGAAGATTTCTTTTGTCGTTTTTTAGTTGTCGATGATATATGGATACCGCTTGCTGAAACTTTGTTAATAGAAATATTTCAGCCGGTGTGGAATATTATTCTTGAAGGCTTCGGCAATCATGATCCTGGCAAAGGTAGATATAACGGGAAAATGCCGCCTTGGGACTGCGTTCATGAGGGCAGAGAATGGGCAAAGAAGATGAAGCCATGTGCATATACATCAGAGCAGCTTATTGAATTTATTCAAAATTTTAATTCAAAGCCTGTTACATAATGCTGTAATATATTAAATCGAAATATTTTTAAAATTTAGGAGGAAAATTTAAAATTTAAATGGATAAGGGACAAAAATTTTCGGCTGGATTTTTTATCGTTGCGATAATCATTGCGTGGCTGTTCGCGGAGTTTGTGTATAAGCCTTACGTCGAGGGCAAGAGCGAAGTGCCGTACAGCGAATTTCTGCAGGACTTAGATGCTAACGCAATCGAAGCAGTGGATTTAGGCGAAGATAGAATTACTTATACGCTCAAGCCAGCGAGCGCGGACGCTGCGAAGCCGTCTGACAGGCCGATAGTTGATGGCGTGATATTAAACGTTAAAGCCTTTACAAATCGCAAGGCCAAGGCGGATATGACTAAGAACGTTGTGCGCTTGCTTGATCCGTTATTAATCGAGAGATTAGCAAGTGCGGACGTAGCATTCGGCGGAATTTCTAAGAACGGCTTTAGTGACTTGATGATGGGAATTTTGCTGCCGATGCTGCCGCTGATTATAATCTGGTATATTATTTTTAGGAACATGCGGGGCAGCGGTGCCGGCGGCATATTCAGCTTTGGCCGCAGCCGTGCGCGTGAGCTGCAGGGCGAGATGACCGGCGTGCACTTCAAAGACTTAGGCGGCGTCGGCGAGGCAGAGATCGAGATTAAAGAGATAATAGAATTTTTGAAAGAACCCGAGAGGTTTAGGAAGTTCGGCGCTAAGATGCCCAAGGGCGTATTGTTGGTCGGACCGCCCGGCACTGGCAAGACGTTATTAGCTAAGGCAGCAGCAGGCGAGGCCGGAGTTCCGTTCTTCTTTATCACAGGCTCAAGCTTTGTTGAAATGTTTGTAGGTGTCGGCGCAGCCCGAGTGAGAGATTTATTCGAGCAGGCCAAGAAGAAAGCACCGTGCATAATCTTTGTCGATGAGATTGACGCGATAGGTCAGTCGAGGTCGCGCAGCTTTAACAGCAATTCCGAGCAGGAGAATACTTTAAATCAGTTATTGGCTGAGATGGACGGCTTCGAGACTAATAACGGCGTTGTGATAATGGGCGCGACGAACCGGCCTGAAATTCTTGACGAGGCGTTATTAAGGCCCGGGCGCTTTGACCGGCAAATTCAAGTTGTGCTGCCGACTGAAGAAGGCCGATTTGAAATTTTAAAAATTCATACGGCTAATATACCGTTAGACAGCACGGTTGATTTAAAGTCGATAGCTAAGGTCACGCCGGGATTTTCAGGCGCGGACTTAGCTAATATAGCTAACGAGGCGGCTTTATTAGCAGTCAGGCGCAAGAGCGACAAGGTCTCAATGAAGGATTTGGATTTGGCAATTGAACGGGTTGTAGCAGGCTTGCAGCGGCGGACGCCGTTGACGCCGGAGATCCGCAAGAAAGTCGCCTATCACGAGACCGGTCACGCGTTAGTTGCGTGCTTCTTGCCAGGCACTGATCCGGTTCACAAAGTCAGCATTATACCGACTGCGAAAGGCGCACTGGGCTATACGCTGCAGCGCTCGACCGAAGATCAGTATTTAGTCGGTGAAGTCGAGTTAAGGTCTAAGATGGCGGTGATGCTCGGAGGCCGCGCAGCCGAGCTGTTAGTGTTCAACGAGGCATCGACCGGCGCATCTAATGATTTGGAGCGCGTAACTGAGACGGCAAGGCGAATGGTAACTGAATTTGGAATGTCAAAGCGGCTCGGGCCGGTGCGTTACGCAGCGCCGTCAATGGTGTATCTGCATGACGGCACTCAAAGCCGCGAGGACTTAGGCACTGCCATCTATGCTGACATAACGGCTGAGATTAAAGATTTTGTGAGCAGCGCTCAGGAAAGTGCGTTAAATATTTTGCGTGAGCATGAGGCGGCGCTTCATGAGGTCGCGCGGGTGCTGCAGGAAAATGAAGTGATAACCGGCGACGAGATACAGGCGATATTAAAGCGCATTGAAGGCGAAGGCGGCAGCGCAGAGCTTGCAGAGCATGAAAAGCTTGAAGAGCTTGAAGTTAATTAAGCGCGGGTTATTTAAGATTATTTAGATTATTTAAAACGAGAGTGATATTTATAATATGAAGAAGTTTAGTTTAATAATATTATTTAGCTTAATTTTTAGCGTGAAGGCAAGCGCTGAGAGCTGGGTAAATTTTCCGGCAAGCTGGGATGTCGGGCAGGCGGGTGCTGCAGGAAAATGAAGTGATAACCGGCGACGAGATACAGGCGATATTAAAGCGCATTGAAGGCGAAGGCG
>JAFUXM010000113.1 GCA_017470785.1 Synergistaceae bacterium | reverse complement strand
TCATCGCCGCCCCACCGGCCTATCGCATCCTCACGCGACAACACGCTCTTCAAGCTCAAGCTCAAAACTTTTAATAATCTGTCGGCCTCGCTATAGCCTAAGCTCTCATTAACACGCCTAAAGCCATCTACATCAAATATAATTAAGCTCAAATTACTTTTATCGCGTAATGCTCTCTCAACTTTTTGAATTACTAAGCGCTCTATACCCTGCCGGTTTAAAATTCCAGTCGTGCCGTCAGTAACAGTCACTCGCCTTAACTGCGCCTGCGTCCGCTTTAAACGCGTTACGTCTATGAAATTTAATAATATATTATTATTGCTAAAGTCCTTCGCGTGAACGTCAAGCCAAATTACATCGCCGTCTTTGGTCGATACGCGGCACTCAGCATCGCCGCCGCGCGTGATTAAAATATTATTTAAAAAACTCTTATGAAAATTATTATTTAAATTATTATCAGCAGGAATTAAATCCAGTAAATTCACATTTTCAGCTTCAAGCTTCTCTATATTTAAATTAAATAAATTCATAAATAAATCATTCGCAGTGATAATTACGCCGCGCTCGTTAATTATCACTGCACGTTCTGAGAACGCGTTTAATATTTTTAATATATCTGCCTTGCTCTCGCTCTCTGCTTTATCATCGCTTAAATTATTATTTAAATTATTATTCACGGCCATAAAGCGCATTACAGCACCGGTTAATTTACGTCCAAACTTTAAAGGCGCAGCTGCTAAGTTCCATACGCGTTTATTATTTTCATTTTCAAAATTTTCATTTATGTCAATGCTGTTAGACTCGCCGTCTAAAGCCGCGTAAATTATATTTTTAATATTTTTATCAAGCTCGCTTAACTCCGGCGGATAATTTTTGCCGACCTCGCAATTATGGCCTAACACTCTTAATGCAACCGACTTATAGCCCGGCGACGCATATAATAATTTCTTATCGCGATTAACAACGCAGCATAGCAACCCCGGGCAGCTGTCCAACACGCCGCCCCAGAAATTAGACAATCCGCCGCTCGGCGCACTCAATGACCACGCATTCTGCCGCTCTTCCTGCAGCTTCATCAGCTCAGTCATGTCTATGCCGATAATCTGCACGGCCTCGCGGCCCTGCACTTCCGCCGGCATGAATTCAGCGTTAAGCCATATGCGCGTGCCGTCAGTCCGTACCAGCGGCACCAGCGCCTCGATAAACTCATGCCGCGCATCGCTCAGCAAACTATATAACGACTCAATCTGGGAATCAGGACAGTACGACAATATATTGCCTTCAGTGTCGGGCAGCCGCCGCAAGAAGCTTTCCATGCCTCTATTAAGCATCAAGAAAAAGCCCTCAGTGTCAACAAGCGCATATAAAAATGCACCGCTCCCCATTAAATCCCTGAAGCGGCGGTCAATCTCTATCGAGGCCATAGTTCCGCGGCCAATGCTCCTGTTTATCTCGCTGGGAAAATTCCCGCGGCTGCCGCGCCTATCCACTTGATTAACAATAATCCCCTTTCAAATTTCAAACTTCTTCCACTTATATATACAGCAATCTAAAATTTCAAAAATTTTTCTTCTATATCAATACCGGCTGTTATGTCCTGAACATAATCAAAGCAATACGGCCTTTCGCCATAACGGCGTGAGACTTCAATGCCGATTAAATCAATACGCCAGTTGCCCGTCCACGTTATCTTCGCGGCGTAGGCATAACTTGCCCTAACTAAACATCCAAGCTTCTTATTGCCCACGCTCTCAAGCGGTCTCTGCCAGCTGTTCTCAGACCTGCACCTAACTTCTATTATCACAAGTTCATCTTCAAGTTTGGCTCGCTGCTTTTGCTTAATTATATTTTCGAGACTATGGCCATCGCCTAAATCATCATAGCTATAATTAGCTTCCTTAGGCTCTATCGCAGTAATATCAAGTTCGCCGTATTGATTTTTAATATTCCGGCCTATCACGCGCATATGCAGCATATTCTGCACATAAAGCGCTGCATAATCTTCAGCCCATTTGCCTAACGCAGCAGCATAATTCATTTCAGCCCCGTCTCCCTGTCGAGCTTATAAACCCACGCAAGTACCCGCGCTACAACTTCGTAAAGCTCCGACGGTATCTCGTCGCCTAACTCAAGCGATATTAAGGCCGACACCAGCGCCGCGTCCTCGACTATCGGCACTTCAGCTTCCTGCGCAAGCTCGATTATCTTACGGGCAATAAAGCCCTCGCCCTTAGCCGTGACCTGCGGCGCCCGCATCGTTAATCTATCATACTTAACGGCTACGGCCTGCTCACGCTTATTTAATTTATTTTCCTGCTCCTGCTCTTCCGGCATAATATTTTAAATTTAATAATTTAAATTTTAAATAGTGACGTCAACGCCGCGAGCGCGCATTAACTCAGCCTGTATATTATCGCTCGATACTGCACGGCGTGATATGCCTATAAACCTCACCGGCAGCTCTATTCCGTCAAGCTCACGCCGTATCTCGCGGCGGTGCGCACTCAGCAAGCTGCACGCGGCCTTGCTCTCAGCGTGCAAATTCACGTTGCAGCCCCGCCCGTCGCTCTCAACAACGCCGCCGACATACCCAAGCTCATAGCCGTTCAAGTTAAATCCTATCTGCCAGTATCTTTTATTTTCACTATTACTAACATCTTCGTCGTTATTGACGCTGCGGCCAATATAAACTCTTGCAGTGAGGCCGTCACGCGTTAAAGGCCAGTGCGGAGCTGCAAGCAACGCCGGATTAATGTCCTCACGCGGCGCCCGCATCAGCAGCGCGTGCGCATTCAAAAATCTCGCTGTCTCGTCATTGCCGGACTTTAATTCCTTAAGCGCACTCAACGGGTCTTGACCCTGCGCAGTCTTAGCCTTAATCTCTTTGCGTATCTTGTCCCATAATAAAGCAGCGGTCTCGGCATCAAGCGCTGCGTACTCGCTGATAAGCGCCGCGTTGCCTGCAGTCATCGGCACATCACGAGCCCATAACTCAATCATTGAATTCAAATCCGAACTTAAATCGCCAAGATTGCCCTTACGCCACGCCTCTTTAATCTCGCTCATAATTTCACTTGAAAGCGGCAAGCCTCGGGCTAACATAGCCGTTGCAAGCTCACGGTCTTTGGCCGGCACTTGCGATAAAAACGAGAGTTCACCCTGCGATAATCTTAATACCGGCGTCTCAGCCGACGCGTCCCAGACTGCCCTAAATCTTTCGCCGGCCATTAACTCCAGCGTAGCGTTAGCATTCAGCTCAGGCAGTCTCACATTATCAAGCTTGATGTTATAACTGCCGTCGGCATTCTGCGACAGTACACGCCCCTCAACTATCGTGCCGGTCTTAATCTGCTGCAGCAGCTGCTGCACTTGTGAGACTTGCTGCGATTGCGGCGTAACTTGCTGAATATTATTATAATTATTTAAGTCTTGGCCAACCTGAACGTTAAGATTATTTACCGCAGGCAATTAATTAATAAACTCTCCTTTCGTATTTCAATATAAATTAAATTAAATTTTAAAATTAACTTGCATTATAACATGATTATTTAATTAAAATAAAAGAGCCGCGCGTATTGCAAGCGTCGGCTCTGCATTAAATTTTTATCTGCCCTCTTTAGTGAAGCTTGAGGGCTTGGCCGTGACCGGAACTTCCATTGGGTAATTGCCGTTGAAGCACGCCTTACAGTATAAATCTTTGCACTCGCACGCCTTAAATAAATTCTCAGGACTTAAATACGTCAGCGAATCCGCTTCAAGATACTCGCATATCTCACTCTCGCTTTTCTGCACGGCGATTAAGCTCTCGCGATACGGCGTGTCTATGCCGAAGTAGCACGAGTATTTAACAGCCGGCGACGCGATGCACACGTGAACTTCACTTGCGCCGGCATTTTTTAACATCCTGACAATGCGCCTGCAAGTCGTGCCGCGCACTATCGAGTCATCGATTAAGATTAATCTCTTACCCGCTATATTATGTCTAATCGGCGATAACTTTATTCGCACTGCGTCCTCGCGCATCTCTTGAGTTGGCTGAATAAACGTACGGCCAATATATTTATTTTTGATTAATCCCTCGCCGTAGGGAATGCCTGAAGCTTCAGCGTAGCCAATGGCTGCCGGTATGCCGGAGTCCGGCGCGGCCATGACTAAATCAGCCTGAATTTTATTTTGCTGTGCTAATAACGCTCCGCACTGCCGTCTGAAATCATAGACGCTCACGCCGTCAACTATGCTGTCAGGTCTTGCAAAATAAACAAGCTCGAACACGCACAGATTTTTGCTCCGCCACAGCGACGGCTCCAAAGTCTTCACGCCATTATTATCTATTATAATAATCTCGCCGGGCTGGACGTCGCGTATGAACTCAGCGTCTAAAGCATCGAGCGCACAGCTCTCTGACGCTAATACATATCCTGATTCGTCAGCAAGCTTGCCTAAGCACAACGGATGAAGACCGTACGGGTCGCGCACTCCGATTAATTTATCCTGCGTTGTAATAACTAAGACATATGCGCCCTTCATTAAGTCCATGGCCGTGCGTATGCCTTGCTCTATTGCGCGCGAACTCGAGTTCTGACAGATTAAATTTAATATCGCTTCTGAGTCGCTGGTAGTCTGAAATATCACGCCCGAGTCAGTCAACATCTCTTTAATGCTCTCGCCGTTGACTAAATTTCCGTTGTGAGCAAGCGCTATATCGCCTTGTTTATAATTTGCGGCTAACGGCTGCGCACTTCTGGGATCGCTGCCGCCCATCGTCGAGTAGCGCACATGGCCTATCGCTATATTGCCTTGCAATTTTGCAAGCTCGTTGTGATCTCTAAATACTTCACTGACAAGCCCGGGTGATTTGCGCGGCGTTATAACTCCATTATAATTTGCTGCGATGCCCGCGCTCTCCTGACCTCGATGCTGCAGCGCGTATAGCCCGTAATAGACATAATTAGCGGCGTTGGCGTTTACATCATTTAAATATACGCCTATCACGCCGCACTCTTCATGCAATTTATCAAGTTTTTCAAGCATATTTAATTAATTTTATTTACTCACGCGTTTAAACATCTCTTGATAGGCTGCTTCGACGTTGCCGAGGTCGCGCCTGAACCTGTCTTTGTCGAGCTTCTCGTTGGTCTCAGCGTCCCAGAACCTGCACGTGTCCGGCGAAATCTCGTCAGCTAAGATTATATTATTATCTTTATCCCGTCCCATCTCGATTTTAAAGTCTATTAACTTCACGCCGATATTCGCGAAATAATTTTTAAGCAGCTCGTTAATCTTAAACGCCATGTCGCTTATGATTTTTAACTCGGCTTCGCTGGCAATATCAAGCGCAATAATGTGATAGTTATTAATCAACGGGTCGTTCAGTGCGTCATTCTTGAGTGAAAATTCAAGTGTCGGAGCTTTAAGCTCGCGGCCTTCTTCAACGCCGTAACGTTTAGAGAACGAACCGGCTGCGACGTTACGAATTATAATCTCCAACGGGATAATCTTGACGGCCTTGACCAACGTCTCGCGGTCGCTTAACTCTTTGACAAAATGCGTTTTAACACCGTTAGCCTCGAGCATCTTAAATAAAATATTGCTCATCTTATTATTGATAACGCCCTTGCCTGTGATAGTGCCGCGCTTCTCACCGTTGAAGGCCGTTGCATCATCTTTATATTCAACTATAAATAAATCCGCATCGCCTTTAACTGCATAGACTTTCTTGGCCTTGCCCTCGTAGAGCTGCTGTAACTTCTCCATGCTAAAATTTCGCCCCATTTCAAATTCAATTCAAAACAAAATTTTAAATTTTAAAAAAATAATTATAATTTAGAAAATATTTATTGTAAAATTCAAAAATTTATTCGTATTTATGACAGGAGCTGAAGATATTTGCAGTGTGAAAAAATTTACGATAATTACGAGCGGAGCATTCACAAAAAATTTCGTAAGAAATTATGGACGCCGTTTATTAATGCAATTAAGCAATATACATTAATCGAGCCCGACGACAAGATAGCCGTATGTATCTCCGGCGGCAAGGACTCTATGCTGATGGCTAAGCTAATGGCGAGCCTGCACGCGCACAGCGATTTTGAATTTGAAGTTATAAATCTCTGCATGAACCCGGGCTATAGTGAAATAAATTTAAATAAAATTAAATCTAATGCAGAGCTGTTGGAGCTGGAATTAAATATTTTTGAGAGCAATATATTTGACGTTGCAAATCACGTTATAAAAAGCCCGTGCTATTTATGCGCGAGGATGAGACGCGGCCATCTGTATAATAAAGCTCAAGAGCTGGGCTGCAACAAAATTGCGCTCGGCCATCACATGAACGACGTTATCGAGACGATATTATTATCGGCCTTTTACGGTGCGCAGCTGCAGTGTATGCCGCCTAAGCTGCGCAGCACGAATTTTGACGGGATGCAGCTTATACGCCCGCTGTACTGTATTAAAGAAGAAGATATTATAGCGTGGCGGAATTATAATAATTTGGAATTTTTGCAGTGCGCCTGCAAATTCACTGAGAATACAGCGAGCGGCGCTATGAGTTCTAAAAGACTTGAGATTAAAAATTTAATTAAAGATTTAAGACGCGGCAATCCCGACATAGAACGCAATATATTTAAAGCAGCTCACGCCGTGAGCATTGATACCTTTCCGGCTTTCAAGTCTCACGGCGCGGTTCACTCGCTGGGTGAAAATTTTTAAAAATTTAATTTAATGATATATATAAGTGGAAGGTGTTTTGCATGAAGGGCTTAAATAATATCGCTGCTGCGTTCCGGCCTGAGTCTAAATTTAAAGCGTTTTTAACTGCGATTGTAACGTTCGGCCTTGCCTATGGTTTATATAAAGGCGTGATAGATAATTATCTGGCTGAGGTCGTAACGATGACGCAGTTTGACCGCGGCGTATCAGAATTTTTTAGGGAACTGCCCGGGGCATTGATGATATTTATTTTAGCGCTGCTATATAATTTCTCGGCTGAAAAATTTTTCAAGGCCGGCGCATTTATTATAGTATTAGGCATGGGCTTGCTTGCTGTTGTGCCGCAAGCTAAAGTTTTAGTGACGCTGTGCATATTTATTTACTCGCTGGGTGAGCACATGAATTTTAGTATGCGCAGCACGCTGTCGCTGGTCTATGCAAAAGAGGGCAAGGGCGGGTCGGCCTTGGGCATCCAAACTGCTGCGTACGAGATCGGGACGTTGGCCGGCTATGCAGCCGTGATAATTTTATTCTGGCTCTTAGGCAATAATACCGGTATGTTCAGGCCGATATTTTTATTGGCTGCCTGCACGTACGGCTTAGGATTTTTATTCTCATTGCGCATGACCGGCGTCACAAGCACTGACAAAGCCCGCAGCAGATTTTATTTCAGACGCAAATATTTTAAGTATTATATGCTTGAATTATTTTACGGCGCCCGCAAGCAAATATTTTTCACGTTCGGCCCGTATGTCTTAGTGTTATTTTACAAGGCCAGCGCAATGACGATAAGTTTATTATTCGCCGTGTCTGCCATAAGCTGCTTTATCGCGTCGCCGTTAATCGGCAAAATTATTGACAAATTAGGCTATAAAATCGTGATGATAAGCGACACGTTGATACTTGTAATAGTCTGCTTCTTTTACGGCTTTGCGCATCACTTATTTGAATTTAATACGGCTTTTATAATTTGCTGCATTAATTATATTTTAGACTCGGTCATATCGCTTGCAGCGATGGCATCTAACGTTTACGTTCAGGATATATCTGACAATCACGACGAAGTCCGCGCGACTATCTCGACCGGCCTGTCTGTAAATCATGTGATAAGCATTTTAATAGCGCTGTTCGGCGGTTGGATTTGGCAGGTCTTGGGTATCGAGACGTTATTTATATTATCAGCTATATTAGGCTTATTCAACAG
>JAFUXM010000112.1 GCA_017470785.1 Synergistaceae bacterium | reverse complement strand
GCATGGAACTCGCTAATTTCACGTACGTCGTCGTCACTGGGTTTTTGATGGTTTTCAATAAGGGTAAGAACGCGGTCAAAAAAGGTGTACGGCGCGGCTGACACGTTTCTGCCTCTGCCCCTGTTCGCTAAACGCACATCGCGGAATGTTACTTTTTTCTCTCTCATTTTTCAAAGCTCCTTTGTTTGATTTATTTTTATACTCTTCTGAAATTTAAATAACGAAATGTGTTTAAAACTCTTTAGCGCGTATTGCAATTTTGAATACCTACTGTGAAACTGTAGCCTCTATTCTATATCCCTCCTCTGGCTCATCGCGTTCTCTGAAGGTCATCGCGCCGGACGCTCGCTCCTCCCGCTCCCCTTTGGGATAACCCTTTCAGCCGGTTATTAGCTTTAAATTTTGAATTTGCTTAAGGGCTTTTTGATTTTGCCCTCGTTTATTTAAGTGCTTATATATTAAAATAAACGCATTGTTATTTAAATACGTATTTATGCTTATTTATACTTATTTAAATATTAATATTTAAATAAATTTTAATATTTAATATATCGCGTGCTTATTAAGTTTTTTACTAAAATACTAAATTTCGTGGTATTATAATTTAAACAAATTTTAATATGTAGATAAACAGGTAAGGAGAATTTTTATGATTGATATGGATTTAGTTAGCGTGACAGAAGCTATGAAGATTATGAAATTAAGTCAATCACAGGTCTTAGTACTTTGTAATAATGGACGTTTAGACGCAAAAAAAGTTGGCAAGACATGGGTTATATCTCGCGAGTCGGCTGAGAACTACAAGCCCGCTCCGCGCGGCTTTGCAGTTGTATGGGAGCGTCGCCGCGCTAAAGAAGCTGCGTTGAATGATGAGATAAAATCCGCTTTAGAGCAGGCAGCTAAGCATAAGGATGGGAAATAAGATGACAGCAGCAACTGAATAAAAATGTGCCTCGGTAAGCTCGAACTTACCGAGGCACGAAAAAGACGTTTGACGGCTGTCTTTTATTAATTTTTATTATATCTTAAATTTAATCTTTCTGCAATATTACAGAACACCGTCTCGGAAAGGACGGCATTAATGGCTGATAAAAACTAAAGTCGGGGCAATCACCCCCGGCTTTTTAGTTTGCTTTAATCCCAAGCGCTTTAGTTACGGCTGCCTGCAAAAGCTGCGAGAAATTTAATCCGGCCTCGCGGCCTTTCTGATCGAGCCAAGCCGGAAGCGTTACCATTCTGTTTATTAATTTATTCGCCCAGCGGCGGCGTGCGCCCTGCATTGATACGGCTATACGCTGTTTTATTCCGCCTTCAGGAGCAGCTATATTATTAAACGGCGTCGGCTCTGGGATAACGCCTGTGTCACGCTCGAGAATTGCCATATAGTCCTCGAGTATATTATTCGCCTGAATAATTGCCTCGTCTAAAGTCTCAGCGTTTGTAGCGCAGCGCTCTAAATCAGGGAACGTCACCAGCCACCAGCCGTCCTCGTCAGGCGAAAAGACAGCCGTGTATAATAGGCCGGCAGCTTAAGCTTACAGCTCATTTTCAACTCTCTCGGCACTGCCGTGATACGGGTTTTCTGAAGAGTACGCCAGAGCCTTTTTATAAAACTCGCCCTGCGGCACTCTGTCAAAATATTCACGCTGCCATTTTGTATAGTCAAATTTTTCTTTAATAATTATAGAAATAAAATGTTCCGCCTCAAGGACGCCCATATGTTCTGTCAAGCATTGCATACCCTTATTCATAATATCAACCGTGTTATACATTTTTATTCTGCCTCCGTCTCTGATATAAATCCTATCGGCGTGAGCATTTTTATCTCACCTATTTTATGTTTTAAAAGCCGGATATCGGTCGAGATAAAATAATCACAGCCTGAAATCACCGCTGAAGCAAGATGGAGCGCGTCCTTCTCTTTAATTCCGATGCTCATGAATTCATCGGCCTTTTTCGTTAAAATTGCGCCGCAGTCCTGCCCAACATATATTTTGATGTTCTCGTGCATAAATTTTAAAATAGCCCTTTTACGCATTTCAAAGGGATTTTGACTGCATTCAAAATCAAGTATAAACGAGCCGACAAGTTCTAATTCGCCTGCCTCCACGAGATTTTGAATATAAAGTTTAGCCTGAGTCTCCATAGCTATTTTTATTTGCGACTGGTCGTCGTACGGCCTGTTATAACAGCACATATCAAGATATATCCTCAAAATTTCGCATCAGCTCCTTATATTATTTATTATATTATTATTTTAATATAAAAAAAAACGGGGCTTATCGCCCCGGGTAATTTAATTTAAATTTTGCGTTATGCTGTGATTGAAAGCGTACCGTCGAGATACTGATTTAACGCTGAACGTATTAAATCGGCGAGCGTCCGTCCCTCGTCCAGTAACTTCTTGCGGCAGGCCTTGTGCAGTTTCGCATTGACCTTTACTGAAATTATTGAACTCTCCTTCATGCTCTCCACGCTATTTTCCATAATGATTTATCTCCTTTCATTATTTAAATTAAAATTTTTATTAAATTAAACTTACTTCAAAGCCGCTGCTGCAGTCGCCGGGCGTGACGCTCTCGTACAGCGCTTTATAAAGTATATTTTTATCAAAATTAAAGCGCTCATAGCCCGTCTCGAGCAGCTTGTAGTATTCTTTCATCGGCTGCGCCCTTTTAAAATTCTTGGCCATGACATAAACCATCGCCTCGCATTCAAAGCGCTCACCGCCGTTAAACGGCGTCACTATGATGCTCAAATTCTTTTTAATATAATACTTCGGCCAGCCCTCGTATTTATCGAGCCGCTTCTCGTCATGTTCTGAGATCAGCCAGATTAATACGGGCGTCTCATAGCCCGGGCATTCCTCAATGTCAGCGTGCGTCTTGAATAACAAGCGCCAATCTCTTAATACCGCCTTGCCGATAAGCTCAGCATCAGGCGCTCTATACGCCATTTGCTCAACTGAAAGATTAGAGCCGTAAGCTAAATAATATTTTTTATTCATCTTGATAAGCCTCGCTGTCGCCGAAGCCGTCAATTACAAAATCGCCCGGCTCTCTGTCGGTTTCGCGCCCTTGGCCGATTATATTAAACTCCGTGCCATGAAAATCGTTTTTAGTCAAAATAAATTCGCAATTCTCCCAGCCGTCCTCTGCCCGCGCTTTTGCCTCGGCCTCGCTGTGAGCTAAAACCTGCACAACTCTTTTATAGCTCTCGATAACTTCAACGTCGTATTCTTTTAAATTTTCTGTCATAATATCAATATCTCCTTTTAAATTATTTTTAAAATATATTTTAGCCTTGAGCGGGGAAATTTTAAAATTCCCCCGCCTCGGCTTTAAATTTTTTCTATCTGTAAGCTCCGTTGCCCGTCATGTTCTTTAACAAAATTTCGCGGGCTGTTTTAAATTCCTCGCCGATAAATCCCAGTCTCAGCATCCAGCATCTGAAGTCGTAGCGCTCGTTCTCGGTCTGTTGGGGCTTCGGGCTTGCGCTTTTTAACTCTTTAGCAAGTTCGCTCATCGCTAAGCAAAGCTGGATGTAGGCTTTTAACTGACCGGCGTGAAGTCCGCCCTTTTTGTCGCCGTGCGGCTCGTCAAATTGGAATAATCTAAACTCGATTGTTCCTTTTGTGAAAAGCGCGTGCAGGTTCAGCATGTGGTAGCGGCTCTGGTTGTAGTGGGTATCTCGTCCGTAATTTGCATCGTTCGTCGTGTACCAAATGTCGGCCAAGGCATCAAAAGTTTGGGGGGCGTTAGCGTTGATTGCGTTAAGAAAATTTTTATTAATTACTTTGCAGTAGGTCTCCGTGCGGTGTTCTGCAATTTTTATCGCTCTGCCGATTTGCTTCTCGTGGGCGGCCATGATGTTCGTTAAATTTCTTATCGTCTGCGGCGTGTGTTCGCCTTTGCCGATGTATTTTAAAGTCCTCGCCGGACGGGCGTGAACTCCGCAGCCGCGTGACGGGCTGCTCTTCGCGCCGGTCTTCCTTAAAAGCCGTAAAAGCTCTTGCAGCGTCTCGATGTCCTGATAACTTAAAATCGGCGTAATTAACTCGCATTTTTCAGCGTCCGGCCCTGCTATGCTTGCGTCCCTCGAGAACTTCCACTCGCGGCCTTGGCCGTCCCATGCACTCCATGTCATGTAGTCGTTCTGTGCCGCCGTGTTCTGGTAATTCTGCGTTCCAAAAAATTCTGCGGCGATTTTTGCGGCTTTCTCGCGCGTGATGTTGTTCATCTCGACCTCGACCCCGATGGTCTGCTTCTTCATGTTCTCGATCTGCTTTGCTGTCTTGTCCGTCATTTTAATACTCTCCTAACTTGTTTAAAGTTTTTAAAAATCTCGTAAAGCCTTATGGCTTCTTGTTTTATGGCTTGTATATTAACATAGAGTTTAAATATAGCAAGTCATAAATTAAGATATATCAAGGCTTTATAAAGATTTTTTAAATAAATTTTTAGTTAATAGAATAAAAAACGCCGGGGCGTTCACCCCGGCGTTCTGCTTTAAATTTTAAATTTACTCGTACTAATCTTCACCGTCGTCTTGCTCGAGATGCGGCACTCGAAATTTTAATCTTTCTGCAATACAACACAAAAAAGGCGTATCCTGTCAGCCTGAATTCAAACTGACGGGATACGCCCGCAAAATAACTTTACTTACCCTTGCCCTTGCTCTTTTTAATCTCTTCATGCTTACTGTCATGCAGCTGCTCTAATTTTTCTTTCAGTGCGTCCGGTATCGGCACGCCGAGCTTAATCGCATTCTCAATTATGCTCAAGCTTTCGTTCGCGACATAGAAGCAAATCACAGCTGTTCTGAGCGTATCGGCATGGCCGAATAAAAGATTGTCAACGACATTTGCAACTCCGACTAACGCAAATATCATGACTTTTCCGGCAATACCCTTAAATCCTACCGCGCTTGAAAGCTTTTTCTGCGAATATGCGGCCATAACGCCGGTGATGTAATCAGCTGTTGAAAAGGCAAAGAGCGCATATAGAAAGCTGTCAAGCTTGCCGAAATACCAGCCGAACGCCGCGCCTAAAAAGCCCGCAATCCAGTTCGCATAATCAGTAATGTCCATTTCAATCACCGCCTCCTTCTATGCAATATATCAATCTAATAATTATTTCAGTCATTTTTCAGCCTTATTTGCTCACTGCAGACCTGAGCGCCGCCGCGCTGATCGGCAAGGTCTTTGTTACGTGTTTCACGGACTGAAAAGAGGAGCATAAAAACTATACCTAAAATGAGCAGAACAATAAAGGCGAAGTCAAACTTAGTCATTATGCCCTGCCTCCTGCTCTTTATCCTCGCTACTGTCTGACTTCCCATAAGTGATAGTGCATTTTGTCGCTGCGCCGAAGAAAGCCCCCAGTATAAAAAAGACCATGCTTAGTACTGCGCCGCATATAAATATAAAAATATCTGGCATGTCAATCAATCCCTTCTGTCTAACTAATTACTTACTAATTAATTATTTGCGATAATCCCAGCGGGCTTTGCTGCCCCGCACGTCGACGTGAACGCCCCACCTGTATTTACCTATCCCGTCAAATCCGACCTGTTCAGCTATCTTTGCCATCTGGTCAGTGTTCAAGCCGGGGACTAAATAAATATCAGCGGCTGTTCCGTACATGTGCTGTGAGCCCTTATTAATAAGCTTGCCATTCTTGTCGTATTTCTTCTGAGCGCCGCCGACCTTCTTGTTATGCTTCTCACACCGGCAGCCCGAACCAACTGTCATCGGCTTATTTCCGCAAGCTTCGCGAAACTTCTCTAACTTCTCGATTAATTCAGGCACGGGTGTATTGAACCCGCAGCCGCACTTGCACGCAAATTCTTTTTTACTGAAATGTGCTGATAAATCGCCCATGCTAATTTCCCTCGCTCTCGTGAGTTATCTCTTCCGGTAAGGCTATTTCATGCGCCAGTTTTGCAATATCAGGTTTTGCGTCCGCGAACTTGTGCGAGTAAAGGCTGTTAAGCTTGTCACAGCATAAATCAACGGCTATGCCGATTAGCTTATCATCAAGCCACTCGAGATAAAACGGCAGTTTAATTATCTCATCAAGCCTTGCGACAACTGCGTCACGCTTTTCTTTGCCCGACTTGCCGCGCATATTAATCTCAGCCCACATAATTTGTTCAATTATCCACGCCTTTATCTGGTCTAAACTAAAAAGCATATTTACCACCTCGTT
>JAFUXM010000111.1 GCA_017470785.1 Synergistaceae bacterium | reverse complement strand
TTGCTATAAACGTTTGTGACAGCTGAATTTGAAGGTATTTTTAATTGAACTTCCAAAAATTATTATTTGCGGAAGTTAAATTCATAAACCCTCGCCACCGCCCTTTATCATCGCCTTTAGATAGAAATGCACCGCCTGCAACGCGCCCGATTATCAGACCGCCCTCGCTGATAGCCGCCTCTGCATGTTGAAAAATGTTGAAAATTAAAACCTGCCTGCCGCTTAAATCAAATTTAAGAACCTGAAAAAACCTGAATTTCACAACGCGCTCTTCAGGATTGACTGCTCTCAAATCCTGCGTTTTATCTGGTAACAGTTCAATAACAGTTAGCCCGTCCGCCTCTCCTGCAACGCCATATCAGCTATAGCTCAATTCATACCTGCCTCACTGACTGACGGCCTCGCCTTGCCTGTAGGGAAATATCAGCATGAACTCGGCGGCTCTGCTCTCCTATCCGGCCTCGCTGGTAGCAGTTTCGCATATCATGCTCAAAAATACTGACCGCTCAAAACGCCTCACAATCGATTTTTTTAATCAAGCCCTACTAATTACCTTGCCGCGTCCGGCTGCGTAGATTATAGAGCGTCTGAGAGGCTTAATCGCACAACATCGCTCCGATATAGATAAAATCAGGGTTTATGATGTAGAATACGCGTAAAGCTTGGCCGTAACTGAGTTTACGGTGGGTAGGTTGCGCTGATAAGGAGATAATGAGGGTTGTTGAGAGAGAGAAGAGAGAGATTATTATTATTATTATTATATATCTCCCTCTCTCCCTCTCCAAAAATTTGCAAAAAAATGATTTTTTTGAGGCGATTTTTAGCTAACCCGCATGAACACCGCGTTTTTTCGCCTCAAAGCTATGAGGCGATTTTGAGGCGATTTTTATTACGCCCAGCTAACCCGCATGAACACCGCGTTTGTAAAAATAGCGTTTGAGGCGATTTTGAGGCGATTTTTAGAATGCGCTAACCCGCATGAACACCGCGTTTTTTCATTGTCATAAATCAGCTTGTCAAGCCGATTTATAAAATCTGTAAATCCAGTTCCTGACTGTAAATAATCGCCTCAAAATCACCTCACCACTTTGAGGCGATTATTTGCAGTTCCTGACTGTGTTTATGCGGAATCGCCTCATCGCCTCATCACTTTTTAAAAAATGAGGCGAAAATTTTTTTTTGCCGTGCGCATAAAATAGCAAAAGCCGATAGCTGCGGGCTTTCTCCCAATTTCAGCTATCGGCTCACTGAAAAATCGCCTCAAAAATTTTTTGCCTCATGAGGCGAAAAAATTAATCTTCTATTTCAGGCCGCAAAAAATATTCTGCGTCTTTTGTCGTTCCGCAACGCCCCAATTTCCCCGTCTCTACTAATTCCTTGAGTATCCTTTGTAAAGTGGATTTTGCAGTGAACACCTGTTCCAAATCAGCGCGCGTGAAACGATCGTCGCCCTCTTCGTAATGCTCTTGGATATAATGCAAAATCTCGCTCTTCTTATCGGGGGCTTTGAACGTCAAATCCGGCTCAAATTCAAATTCCATGTCCAGCTTGTTCGTATCTTCATCTGTCGCAATGCAGAATGTGAACGGCTTAAATTTCTTCGTGAGATTGTTTTTCAAATCGCGTACAATAACCGGCTCGTCGCCTGTAACTTCTTCAACTATCATCTGCCCTTTAGGCTGCAAGCCGATAATGCGCCGCGTGTAACGCTGCATCATGCTGCTGCCTATCATCTCGTCCATAATCTGAGCTGCTTTCTGTTCGTTCAGCTTGCGCTTGCGGGTGTGATGGACTGGTACAACGGCAATATCATTTATGCGGGCTGTCTGCATCAGATACTTCATAAGCTCCCCCATTTCTTTTGACTTGTTTTCATCATAATCTGAGAAAGCCATTAAGCTATCAAAGAAAATAATATCAGGCTGCCGCTTATCGATAAGCCGCTCAAGGTTACGGCGGCCTTTTTCTTGCGTCAATGACAATAGAACATCATTTTCTATGAGTTCGTTCAAATCAACAACGCCTAAATATTGGCGGTCATATCTCCAGCCTGTGTTATCGCTGCGTCCGATTAGTTCATCATAGCCGCCTTCGCCTGATAAAATCATGCTCTTATAAGGCCGATTAATTGGAAAACGAGATAATAACGGCTCTTCTAAGCCACCGCCGCGTGAAAAATACATTGAGAGATATAAAATAAACCATGTTTTACCAGTTCCAGGGGGCGCAATTAATGCGCTTATCTTACCTCGTGGAAACAAGCCGCCGATCATATCAATTTGTTTGACGTTCTTACGCTCTCCAAATTCAATATAATAATCGTTTATGTCAAGTTCAGTCTCGGCGCTCTCGGGCTGTTCTTCTCTATCTATAGGCAAAAGTTCCGGCTTGTTGAGCTTGTCCATCAGCGCCGCTGTCGTTTCATCTTGCCCGTATTTCGTAAAATACTCGTTCCAGTCGGTATAACCTGCGTCAATATCAGACTTATTAAACGGCGGTAAAACATGGCCGCTGCATATATCTTCACGGCACTTTGCGGCTGCCTCGCGTCCATCCTTGTCAATATCAGCTGCGATAAAGGGCTTGATGCCGTATTTATTATGAATAGCCCGCGTAACCTCAGATAAATTCCCGCAATTAAGAGCAAAGACAATGCGGGCTTTATCTCTTATGCACTCCCAAACGCTAAAAGCCGTCGCGTACCCCTCGCATAATATGATTATGTCGCGTGACGTCAATTCATAGCCGCCGATAACGTGGAATGTTCCGGTCTGAACTGTGCCGAAAGCTTGCCGTTTTTCCCATTTTTCAACTTCCCTGCCGGTATCCTTGTCGGTCTTCTTCGTCGGCTTGTCTGCTATGCGCTGATAACCTTTGAAATTGCCGTCCACGTCGTATAAATCGATAAGCAGTTCGCCTTTCTGATTTACTTTCAGCGTCTTATCAGTCCTAACCTGCTTGGCCTTTAAATAGGGATGGTCATTGTTAGCCTGCCTTGCTTCGTCAAATGCACGCTTTAAATCCTCAAGTGACGGCTTTCCCTTCGACTGCTTGCCTGTATTATCCCTTACAGGAGCTGAGTTAGTTTGAGCCGTGCCGGTGGCCGCCTGCTCATCAAGCGGAATATGATACATCTCGCAACCGATTTTTAAAGCCTTGTTGAAGTCACAATTATAATCCTGCTGTATCAACTCCAGAATATCGTAGTTCTCATTGCAAGAAAAGCAGTGTGCTTGATTATGCGCCGCGTCAAAGCCCATACTCGGGTGTTTATCTTCATGCTGCGGACTTAAACAGCGAAAATTTTTGCTTGTGTCGATACCGTGCTTAGTTTCTAAGTATTCTTTTAAATACGTCTTAAGCTCGATTTTTGCGCGTTCTCTATCCATTAATAATTATATCTCCTTTCGTCTATAGCAAAATTGACGCAAATTTGATATAATTAATTTGCGTCTTGAGCGGCTTACTGTCCTGATGGATTTTAGGAGTAGGCCGCGCGTTTTTATTATAACAGGATTTTCCCGCATTTCTTGAACTCCTTCATCATCTTGAATAAATCATCTGAGCCTGCGGCCAAGGCTACAGGCTCGAGATTATTCGCAACTAAATCTAAGAATATTAAAACAGCAATGCCGATAGTCATTAGCTTATCCCTGATATACAGCCTGCGCTTGACGGCCTCGCGTTGAAATAAATATCCATAATATCGCCATGGCTATTTAATCTCCCGTCAAGCGTTTTAAGCGTGCTAAAGGCCCTTCCATCTGAAAATCACTAAGATGACCATACATCCAAATTCGAATTTCGTCGGCACTCCAAAACTTCCCGCGTGAGCTTGTATAGACTGGCGGAAGGGTAGTATAGTAATATATTCCGCTGCGTGAACAGTTAAGAATGCTTGCAAGTTCGGTTAATGTCAAAAGTTGTCGGCTCATTATTTGCCTCCGCGCTGGCTTGCTCTTGATTATCGTTGAACTCTACAGCTAACATAAAGTACTCGCCCGATTGTTTGTCCAATAGCTTTTTAAGAGCCTGAGCGTGTATCGCTATGAAACAACCGCTTTTCCCTGTCATCGCAATACCTGTCTTTTCGTCGATAATGCGCGCTGTAAAATAGCCCTCATTCTCAACGAGATAGGCCAATTTTGCAATATCATCAAGCTTCATAGTATTAAGGTTCATATTATGCCCCCTCACTCTGAGCTGCTGCCCATGCGTTGATTTCATCCTCATTCCAACGGCGGGCTCGTCCAAACTTAACCCCGCTCGGAAACTGGCCACGTCTGGCCATTCTAAAAATTGTGCCGACTGCTAATCCTAATTTCTCGGCGACTTCCTTTGAACGTAAATACTCCC
This sequence comes from Synergistaceae bacterium, assembly GCA_017470785.1. GTDB lineage: Bacteria > Synergistota > Synergistia > Synergistales > Aminobacteriaceae > JAFUXM01. The sequence continues at coordinate 1,161 of JAFUXM010000111.1, read as the reverse complement.
GTTTCATCAAAAATCGTGCCTCCTATTCAATTTTCAAAAATTCGGCGGTATAATCAAAACAGGATAAATTTAGTTACTGTTTAAATTTTTCCGCAAAATCTTGCGCCCTCTGTCTGTCAGTTCCCCAACTATCCAGACGGGGGCTGTTTATTATCTTAAAGCATATTTAAAGTCTTGTCAAGACTTGAGAGACGGTATATAATTAGTCTCATAATCTCTGACTATAGGGGGAGCAGCTGATAATGAGCAAAGATAAAGAATTAGCATTTTCTGGTGTCTTGAAAAATCTAATGCAAGAGCATGGATTGACGTTAAAAAAATTAGCAGATAAAGTTGGTATGTCAAAGCAAACTATATCTTCTTACTGTCTGGGGAATTCACGCCCAAGTTATGAACTCTTAATAAAGCTTGCTGACTATTTCGGCGTAACCTGTGACTATTTGCTGACTGGTGTTGAGCCTCAAGACAAGAAGGAGCATCAAGATTTAGGGCTATCTGGTGACGCTATACGGCTATTAAAGCAGTGTCAAGATGAGCGCGTGCGTGAATTAGTAAATAGACTGCTGGGGTCTCCTGAATTTTACCAACGCGCCGCCGAAAACTTTAATTTATTATCAATGCTTAATGCTGTTCAATTTAACGATAAAAACTATTTCGATTTTATTTTTGAAAGGCTTTTAGAACAAAACGGTGGGGACAACAATAAAGCGGAATATGATTTTGAAGAATTTACGATTAAAGATACGCGATTGGTGACTAATTTAGTCCGTGGTATTATGATTTCAGTTTCTCGTGTTTATGATGTAAAAATAACAGAAGCAACAGAAGAGCCGCAAGCTGCGCCCGCAAGTTTAGGAGAGGCTATAAAATCAATCCTGCCACTGTCCGCTAATTAGCATTCTGCTAAATCTGAGTGACTGCCGCAAGAATACAAACGCCGGAGCTGTATTAAGTCTCCGGCAATTCTTTTATTTTCCCAGTTTAGATAAATACGCTTCGCATACATCATTAATTAAATCATTCAAGCTCTGCCCGCTGTTATATGCTAATTCTTCAAGCTGCTCGGCTGTAGTCGGTCTGATTAAGAGATTAAGCCTCCGCGTCTTGCGTTCTCCTGTTGCTCTTGCTGGTTTAACTCTCCTTATTATAGGCCGTCCCACT
>JAFUXM010000110.1 GCA_017470785.1 Synergistaceae bacterium | reverse complement strand
TTTTGCCGCCATACAGTCCAGAACTGAATCCGATAGAACATTTCTGGAGTTGGCTGAAGAGGAAAATTTGTGATTTACTTCCAAATTTTAAGAAACTTGACGAGGTTATTTATGCACTTTTTAAAGTGCATTAACTATAACAGCGTCACGGAAGAGGCATGGAGTAAATTTGCGGAAAAGAACCCTGAATATGCGCAAGAGCTGAATGATATTATTGAGCATAAGACGCGCGGAATTACCGCATCAGAAGAATATCAAGCCGCATTAGACAGGTTATCGCAGAAGTCGCAGAATGCGCTGTATCAGGCCACACCAGAGGCGGAATTTGCCCGTAAGGCAGCCGCTGAATTGGCGGCTCAGTTCAGGGCGTCACGCGATAAGGCCGGTGCTGATATAACTGATGAGCAGATTAATTTCCAGTCAATGGTATATGGTCATTATTTACTCGCGTCAGCTGAGAGATTTGGCGTTGACATTGAAGAATTTCACAGGGCTAATTTTGAGCAGGCATGGAACTCGCAGGAAGCAGAAATTATAACCGAGACTGACGAGGACGGTAATCAGCGGCGGGTAGAGTATGTCACTATAACAGATGAGGACGGTAATCAGCAAAGAGTAGAACGCAACGGCGGCGTTCAGTTTAATGTATTCCAGCATTCAGCCGCGTCAATTCATCTTTCACCGACTGCTAACGCATCGACTTTCTTACACGAGTTATCGCATATCGCGCTTGATGACTTATTGACTTTCGGCAGATATGACACTGCAAACGATGAGGTCAAGGGCGACCTCGAGATTGTCATGAATTACTTAGGCATCACTGACGCTGATATAGAAGAGCTTAACGAGGCCAAGCGCACACGGCATGATTCAGATGAAGCCGAGGAAAGATACCAAGCAATCAACGCAAAAATCACTGAAGCTCATGAGTTGTGGGCGCGGACTGGCGAGGATTATTTCAAACTCGGCATAGCGCCTAACGTAGAATTGCAGGGCGTGTTCAGCCGTATTCGCAACTGGATGCTTGAAATTTATAAAGGCATAAAAAGTATCGCGGGTGTTGATATTCCGTGGGAAGTCAAAGAAGTCTTTGATAGAATGCTTGCGTTTGATACCGATTTAGAGAACGCCACAATCAGCCAGTTGATGCTTGAAGAGGCGTTGTTAGGCGAGAGGATAAAGAGCCTTGAACAGGCATCCGGCCAAGTAAATCAGGATACAGGTAAATTCATCTCACAGGAGCTGACCGATTATTTTAACAGCATGTTTAATCAAACAGCGTTTTATGGTACGCCTGATGATGAGTTAGGCGTGGGCAGTAAGCAATTAGCAGCCCACGGCTGGGGTGTGAATTTAACTGCATCACAAGAGGCCGCTGAACGTAACCGGACAGCGGGCGTGATTGATAAAGTATTTACAGGCAAGCGCGGTAAAAGCAAGGGCGTTGTAGTTGACGGCAAAAGGTATACCTATGACGCGGCAACTAAAACTTGGAGCGACGGCAAGAAGCCGCTTACCAGTTATCGCGGCAATGTCTTATCACGCATAGCCGCTGAGCCGGATATTTCGTCGGCTATCAACTTTTTAAATCATGAAATAAAGCGATTACAGCAGGCGGCCAAAGACGGTAGCAGCATCGATAACGAAGAATTAAAGGCGCTTAAGTGGGCAAAGGGCGAGATTGTAGGCATGGAGACTGACGCAGCAGCGCCAAAAGGCAGCTTATTTGTTGTAGATGCGCCGGAGAATAATGTGCTACTTGACTGGGACAAGGGCATAAGCGGGCAGCCTGAAGCAGTAATCAACGCGCTTAATAAACTTAAAGCAAAGCTTAAGAATATAGATACTTCTTTCTTTGATGATTTTGATGCTGGGCAAACTTTCTATGAGCTACTTGGTGAGACATTAGCGCCTAACGCAGCATGGGAAATACAGGCACGGGCTGCATCTGATATGTTAAACCGGTATGGTATCCCGGGGCTAACGTATGCAGCTGATAATACACGAGTCTTTACTATATGGAATGAGGGGCAGCTCAAGCTGATGGGCGTTGATAGTCCTGTAACCGGCATGGGGGCTGAGGCATCTAAAAAATTCATTAGAGATGTTACAGCATGGGCGAAGAAAGTCGTTACGGAGCTTAAGGAAGCTAAAAATGCAGCTTTATATGTTATAAAAACTCCGGCTGTATTCCAATTCAGCAACATGTTTAAGGCTGGCAGCAGGCCGCTTGATTTAGTTTTAAATGCGCAGAAAATCAGCGAGTTGGGGAATTTTAATCATCCTGAAGTTGCCGACAGAATTTTGAAGCAGTTACCCCGCGCACTGACAGACCCGATAGCCATATTTAAGTCAGAACCGCTGAAGATGTACAACGGTAAGATAAAGCAGCGCAATGACAGTATTGTTGTTATGACGGATTTAAAGGGCAAGGTTAGGAACATTGATACCGGCAAGACCGGTATGGCGACTATCATTGCTTCAGTACAATTAAATAATGCGGATCTCGGTTATGACGTTAATAAGATAACCAGCGTGTACGGTAAAACATATGGCAAAAGCACAAAAAATGGCGATAAAGCTGGGCTGCCTATGAATCAATGGTTTATAGACCAGATTGAAAAAGGCAATTTATTATATATAAATAGAGGCAAATTTTTACAGTGGTATAAAGAGACAGGATTTTTCGAGCAATTAAGTGAGGCGGATAAAAAAGAGTTTTCCCAGTGGGTTAATCCGACTGGGCTCGACTTGCCCGCAGCACTCACCGCTGGGAAAACTAATGTTATTGTACCAGACGAACGCAATCTTGTCAAGTTTTTCGAGCAGGACGAGGCCTTTTATCAGGCAACCAACGCAAGTACAGAGCAGGACAGCAGTTTCCTGACGCAAGAGAAGTATGACGCGATTATGCGGTCTATATTTGACCAGACGGCGTATCACGGTACGCGGCATAACTTAGGCGGCGGGTTTGACTTAAGGTATATCGGCACGGGTGAGGTGTCACGGGTTTACGGCTGGGGAATTTATCTGGCGGAAAGTAGAAATGTTGCAGAGATTTACAGGGAAAGCGGAAAATTTAATAACCTCGTTATATACTTTCCAAACGGGGAAAAATATAAGAGACGTAAATTTCGAGATTGGGATGCCCCCAATTATTTATATAAGCAGGTTTTTAATCATATTTTTGGAATACTTGCTAATAAAAAAGCCTCTACTTTTGAAGAGGCTCGAAATATACTTAGAAATAAGTATCAAGAAGAGTTAAAAAACGCGAAAGAAAAGCTTTCTCATGGATTAAAAGAAGGTAATAATGCTACAGCAATTCACATCTGGGATAAAGCAGTCAAAGAGCGCCAAGTAGCTATTTTTATATTAAATTCAATTTCTAAGGTATCTCCTAATAGCATATCTCTTGGCAATATCTACACAGTCGACGTTCCTGAAAATGATGTTTTGTTGGATTGGGATAAATCTTTTAAAGAAAATCCAATAAAGGTTATCGAGGCTATAAATCAGCTTGTAGAAGATAAAGATATTAACATAGATAACGAGATGACCGGAGCCAATATTTATAGGGCATTATCTCGTTTACTTGGCTCTGACAAAGCGGCTTCTGAGATATTAAATAAGTACGGTATCCCCGGGCTGAGATACTGGGACAGGATGAGCCGCAACGAAGGCGATGGTACGCATAATTTTGTAATCTGGAACACGGACTTATTAAAGATTATAGGTGTTGAGGGCGACGCAAGCGAGTTCGAGACGTATAACCAAACGGCGCGGGCAGATGATATTGTGCCGGAAGAGCAAGTTGACGCAGTGCGTAAACGCTACGAAGGCACGGCTCAATGGCTGAAAGCCCCGAATGGTAAGCAGTCTAATCTTGATGAGCGGGCGTGGCTGCAGGTCAGAACACCGGCGTTTAAAAAATGGTTCGGCGACTGGGAAAACAAACCGGAAGAGGCAAGCAAAGCGCTTGATGATAACGGCGAGCCGTTAGTTGTATATCATGGGGTTGAACGCGGTGGTTTTAATGTGTTCTCAACAGGGGGTAAGGGTGAAGCTTCAGGAACAGGCGCATGGTTTACGTCAAGTAGGGAAAATGCTTCAACTTATTCCGGCACTCTTGATGTTATGAAGCCTCGTTATGTTGACGGATGGGCAAGTGCAGGACTCGGGGAATCAAATTATGCTGTATTCCTAAACCTTCGCAATCCTTATATATTTGACGCACAGGGACGGAATTATGATAGTTTAGGAGATATTTATATTAGTGACACCGAGGAAGGAGAGCGTATTTATGAAAAATCTAACGGCAACCTTTTCCTAAATGAGGCTGATGCGCGGAACTACATCAAGAGAAAATTTAAAGATAAAAAGTATGAGCGTTATAAGGTTTTTTCAGATTATGTGACGACAAATCATATAGCTGCGGCGGTACGGCGCGGAGATTACGGCAAAAACTATGACGGAGTAATCTTCAAAAATATTCAAGATACAGGCCCGTTAGGCAATGGAGATAATTATAAGGCCACGGATTATGTCATCTTTAATCCCGAGCAAGTTAAGTCAATAGACAATACCGGCACGTTCGACCCGAATAATCCCAATATCTTCTATCAGATAGGCCAGCGGCGCAAAGACAATATGGATAAGGCTTTACAAGCTAACCGCACGGATTTAACTGCTGAGCAGCGAGCGGACGTTATCTCCGAGATAGAGAAATTAGGTGAGCAGGCCAAGGCAGGCGGCAATCCTAAAGTTGAGAAGGCTGCTACGCACTGGGTACTCGGCGGCCATATAATCCTGCCCGAGGATAATTATAAAATTCTTGATGCGATAAAAATCTGCGAGCAGCAACATATCGACCCGATGACTTTTGCTGACCCGAACGAGATATTAGCTAAGTACACGATTAAGGAGAGTAAAGCCGATAAGCGCGTTAATCCTGATACCGTACGGGAGTTTAGCAATAAGCAGGAGCTGCCGCATGGGATAACTGTTTATACGGTGCAGGATGATGAAGCAGGGCAGGCTGCCGTAAGAAATATTATTGATACGCACTGGGGCGAAGACGCTAATCCTTGGTGTCTGGCTGCATGGCACAATGGTAGCCTTGATGGCGACGCGTGGTATAGGTGGGAGTATTATAATGCTATACCTAAGCGTATAGCGTTTAAAGACGGTAAGCTGTTAGCGTTCAGCGCAAATAGCAATAAAAATATAAAATGGTGGGATAGAGAGGATAGTCCGTCAGACGGTATTCCGTTTACTGTCAAGGAGAACGGCGATGTTTTTACATATATCTACGATGAAGAAAACGGAGATAGCGTAAAAAGCTTTGGAATACTAAAAGACGGGACGCGTTGTGAATTTCATAAAAATGGCCAGATGAGCATAGCATATTTGCCGGACGGGACAAAGCGTATGTGGCATGAAAATGGCCAGATGAGTTATGAAAAATTGCCGGACAAGACAGAGCGTGTGTGGTATGAGAATGGTCAGTTAAGCTATGAAGCTTTGCCGGACGGGACATACTGTAAGTGGTATGAGAACGGCCAAATGAGCTTTAGGGATTTTATAGACGGCACACAGTGTGGATGGTATGAAACTGGAGAGAAGCGACTTGAGCGGACGCTGGACGGAACAGTGTACCAGTGGTATAAGAGCGGGCAAAAGGAGTATGAGAAGTTGCCGGACGGGACGCAACGCTGGTATCGTGAAGACGGCACGTTAATTGAAGAATACTCACCTAAAAACTCTGATAACTTTAACCAGATAATCGGCAAGAACGGAGCGTATCGGCTTGACGCATTAGATGAGCAGCGGGAAGCGAGGCAACGGCTAAATGCGCTTGAGCAAGCCCGTCAAATGGAAATTACCGGCGCTCACCCCAAACGCATAAAACTCAGAACCGGCTGGGAGCGCGGCGTTGACGGCAAGTGGCGTTATGAGATTTTAGACGGCAATTTAATTCTAAAAAACATCGTGAAAGATAAGCGGCTGAAGCTGCCGGATGTATATAATAATCCTGAGCTGTATAAAGCATATCCTGCGCTTAAAAATACAATAGTTGTATTCACGAGCTTGGATAAAAGTATAGGCGGCTCATATAATGCTAATACGAATACTATTAAAGAAAATATCGATCGGCCATTATCAAAGTGGCGGAGCGGGATAGTCCATGAGATACAGCACGCGATACAGTATTTAGAGGGTTTTGCTTATGGCATGGGCATTACTGAGAAAGAATTAAATACTCCTAAATATGACCGCTATATGCGGGCAGCCGGAGAGGTAGAAGCCCGTAATGCACAGAAGCGTATAGACTGGGATATGGACAAGCGTTGGAGAACGTTGATAGATGATACGGATAGAAACGACGTGCGGCGTAATAGGCAAATTATTATGCTGAACGGGCGCGAGGTCTATAATCCCATATATGATGAGGTTACACAGCTAAATCAGACTAAAACGCCGGAATTTAAGGCTTTCTTTGGTGACTGGGAAAATGAGCCTAAAAACGCGTCAAAAGTAGTTGATGAGGACGGTAAGCCATTACTCGTATGGCATGGGACTGAACAGGGCGGATTTTCCGAGTTTCGAACGGGTGGAAAATTAGTAGCAAAGGGCACAGGCGCATGGTTTACGTCAAGTAGGGAAAATGCTTCAACTTATTCCGGCACGACGGCTACTCTTGAAACTTATGAAGAAGACAGTGAGGTGCACGCGGAAGGCGGCGCTTCTAATTATCCTGTCTTCTTGAATATCCGCAAGCCGTATATAGTCGAGGGAGACGGGCGGTTTTGGAGTAATCTCGGAGATTTGCATATTTATGATGAAGAAACTGATACTGTTATCACCAAGAAAAGTGATAATACTTATTTTATAAATAAGGGTGACGCGTATGATTATATTGAGGTTGAGCTGGGTGATAAGCACCACGACCGGTATTCTATACGCGGTAACGAAGTTTCTACTAATAAAATTGCAGCTGATGTTCGAAACGGTAAGTATGGTAATGATTATGACGGAGTTATCTTTAAAAATATAATTGATTTTGGCGGAACGGGTTATAACGGAGCAAGCGACGTTTTTGTTGCCTTTAATCCAAATCAAATCAAATCCGCTACCGACAACGTCGGCACGTTCGACCCGAATAATCCTAATATCTTCTATCAGATAGGCCAACGGCGCAAGGCTGATATGGATAAGGCCTTACAAGCTAACCGCACGGATTTAACTGCTGAGCAGCGAGCGGACGTTATCTCCGAGATAGAGAAATTAGGTGAGCAGGTCAAGGCAGGCGGCAATTCTAAAGTTGAGAAGGCTGCTACGCACTGGGTACTCGGCGGCCATATAATTCTGCCTGAGGATAATTATAAAATTCTTGATGCAATAAAAATCTGCGAGCAGCAACATATCGACCCCATGAGTTTTAGCGACCCGAACGAGATATTGGCTAAGTATACGATTAAGGAGAGTAAAGCCGATAAGCGCGTTAATCCTGATACCGTACGGGAGTTTAGCAATAAGCAGGAGTTGCCACATGGGATAACTGTTTATACGGTGCAGGATGATAAAGCAGGGCAGGCTGCCGTAAGAAATATTATCGATACGCACTGGGGCGAAGATGCTAACCCGTGGTGTCTGGCTGCAAGAGTGGATGGAGAGCTTGATACAGCATGGAATTATTGGCATAATACATACACTGCCATACCCAAGCGTATAGCGTTTAAGGACGGTAAACTATTAGCCTTCAGTGCAAGTGATAATGATACGCTTTGGTGGGACAGAGAAGATACCCCCTCAACGGGCATTCCGTTCACTATTAAAGAAAACGGCGATACCATTAGCTATGGCTATAACGAAGAGACTGGCGAATTACAAAAGTTACGAGAAAAGCTTGCTGACGGGACTGAGCGTGAATGGTGGTATGATATTGGCCAAATACGAGAAGAGCGTTTACCTGATGAAACGCTGCGCGGATGGTATAGGAACGGCCAGATGGCCTTTGAACATTTGCCGGACGGAAGGCAGCGTGATTGGTTTGAAGATGGACACCTCCGACATATAAGGCTACTGGATGGGACTGAGCGTAATTGGTATAATATTGACCCTCTTCAGATAACGAATGATACTCACCAGATATGGTATGAACATTTACCGGATGGGACTGAGCGTTGGTGGTATAGGAACGGCCAGATGCGATCTGAAACTTTGCCGGACGGGACGTTACGTCAATGGGATGAAGACGGCACGTTAGTGTATGAATTTGTGCCCCAAACGCCTGATGATTTACTTGAAGCTGCGCTTCGAGGCACTGATACCTTTAATCAAATCGGCAAGCAGCGCAAAGTCGAAATGAACGACGCATTGAAAGAGCGCCGCCCGAATATGACTGAGGAAGAACGTACTGCTACTATTGCCGAGATAGAGAAGCTTGGTGAGCGTGTTAGAAAGGGCGGCTCACCTAAAGTTGAAAAAGCAGCTGTCAACTGGGTGCTTAACGGCCATATCGTATTGCCGAAAGATAACGATAAAATCTGGGATGCAATGCGCGTATGCGAGCAAAAGCATTTAAACCCCTTGGATTATAACGACCCGAACGATATTTTAGTTGAATACAAATATAGACTTCAGCCTGATAACATGCGTACAGACCCTGATAAAGTCGCTGAGTTCAGTGACAAGCAAGTTCTGCCGAATGGCATTGTGACTTATGCAGTTGAGGATAGCAAGGCAGGTCAAGCGGCAGTGCGTGAAGTTATTGATACTAACTGGGGCAAAGACGCTAACCCGTGGTGCTTGGCCGCAAGGAAAAACGGCAGTCTTGACCGCGCATGGGAATATTGGAATAGCTATGATGCTTATGAGAAGCGTATAGCGTTTCTTGACGGCCATTTATTAGCATTCAGCGCAAACAGTGATGAACGTGTTAGATGGTGGGACAAATGGGACGACTATTCCGGCCTTACATCAAAAGTAATCATGAATGAGCCTGGGCTTAATTTTTCAAATGGCAAGGTTCGTTGGTTTAGAAAAGAAGGAACTAAAGACGTCCTAAATGTAAAGTTCGATATACGGAACGGTATGGCTACAAAGTATTTTAAGGATGGCACGAGTTTTACAGGTAAAATTATTAGCATTTATAACAATCATATGCCCCGAGTTATGGTAAACGAGAAGACTATCAAGAAGCATGGCAAGGAAGTTGCTGAGCGGACAATTCTTGACCTTTACGACACTGGAGAACCTATGACCATGTTGTGGCCTGATGGGGCAGAGCGCGGATGGTACGATAACGGCCAGATAGACCATGAATATTTATCGGACGGTACAAAACGTTATTGGAATATAGACGGGCAGATAGCAGCGGAGACTTTACCTGACGGGACAAAACGTTGGTGGTATGAAAATGGGCAGATGGGGCACGAACATTTACCGGACGGTACAGACCGCGATTGGTATTATAATGGTCAAATTTCGTACGAAAAATTGCCGGATGGGACGAAACGCAGCTGGTATAATGATGGCCGCCTTGAGTATATGGTATTACCTGATGGGACTATACTTGACGGGAGTGAGGTTGACGCTGATACTTTTAATCAAACAGCGCAGCCCGCTGCGGAAGCCAGCTTAGCAGCTGACGAACGCGCATGGGGTGAATTAATTGACCGCTTTAAAACAGGTAAACTTACAAAAGAAGAACGCAGCGGACTTTTGCCTGTTATGCAGACACCGCTTGTGTTTAAGCTTGTTGGTATGGATTTATTGCCCGTTGAGATACGGCTTGATAATCTGAATAAAATCTTAAACAAGAAGCATAAGTTAAGCGCTGAGACATTAAAGCAAATTCCGCGTGCTATCACTGACCCTATTATGATTTTTAAATCAGAGCATGATGTAGCAGGGGAGCGTGACAGCCGTGTTATTTTAACAGGACTTAAAGAAGCCGGTAAAGACGGAATAGAGCGGAATGTTGTAGCTGCAATAAGACTTAGCCGTAAAAACATAAGTAAAGGGTACGAGATTAATGAGCTTACGACTGTTTATCGTAAGGACACCAGCTCGAAACAGCAGCTAACGCCTGAACAGGATATAATCGATTGGATTTCAAAAACCTATAAAGACGGTACGCCTATGGATTTATTAATGTATATTAATAAAGAAAAGGCCTCCAAGTGGAGCGTCTCCGAGGGCTTATCGCCAATAGAGTTTGACACCAATGGAAGCTTATTAAAGAATATACCAGATGAGACCGACCTTGTCAAACTAAGGCAAGAGAATGAGACGTTTTATCAGGTGATTGGAACGCAAGGAGCAGCGCGTCTTGACGAGAGTGATAAAAGAAATCGCATTGAGCACTTAAACACAGCCCGTGCAATGGAGGCTGCCGGTAAACCTGCCGAGAAGATTAAATACGCTACCGGCTGGGAGCGCGGCGTTGACGGCAAGTGGCGTTATGAGATACCGGACGGCAAATTAAAAAAACATGATTGGCACGACGGAGACGAAACAACACTCGGCAAGCTCTATAGCAACCCGAAGCTGTATAAGGCATATCCTGACTTAAAAGATTTACCAGTGCGTTTTAAGGCTGACTATCGCGGGGAATATACGGCTTTTACATCAGGGGACGGAAAGTATATACAGATTAATGCTTTTTATCTGGATGGATTAGATGCAGGGAGCATAATTCATGAAATTCAGCATTTAATTCAAGATAGAGAGGGTTTTGCAAATGGAGGAAATCCCCTTCAAGCACATAAGGGTAAAGCTAAAGAATATATGGATAGAGAATTTGCTCGTGCTTTAGAATACATACACTTTCTAAATTATGAGGGATTTATTCAAAAATATTATAAGGATTATAAGGGCAAGGATACTGCTGAGGCTCGCAATGATTATGAAAAATATAAAGAGTACATGTATATGCGGGCGGAGCACGCAGCCTCATTTAATTTTTACCGTAATTTAGCCGGCGAAGTTGAGGCACGGAATGCGGACAGGCGTGCAGGTATGAAGGCAGCTGAGCGGCGTAAGAGCTTATTATCCGGCACGGAAGATATATCGCGTGAAGACCAGATAATATTATTTGCAAATAATTATGATACATTCAATCAGATAAGCAAAAACCGCCGTGCTAATATGGATGCCTTACTCAAGAAAAATCGCAAAGATTTAAGCCCTGAGGAGCGGGCTGAGTTAATCTCTGAGATAGAAAAATTAGGCGAGGCTAATATTCCTAATGGCTCGAAAAAGAAATATAACCCCGAACTGGAAGCAGCAGTTTTACACTGGACAATGAATGACAAGTATGGTAATATAACATTACCTAAAAGTTCACATCGAATTATCCAAGCATTAAAGCTATGCAAAAAACTAAATATTCCAGTAGAGGAAGTCAAAGACATGAATGCTTTCTTAGACGAGCATACGACCGAATTAAAGTCGGTAGAAGAGCGTATTAACCCTGATACTGTCAAAGAGTTCAGTAGAAAACAAGTTATGCCGAACGGCATTACGGTCTACACTGTTGAGGACAGTGAGGCAGGGCAAAAGGCAGTAAGGCGGATTGTAGATACACATTGGGGAATAAATTCTCAGCCATGGTGTATCACTGAGACTGATGATAACGGTAATTTAACATCAGATGCGTTATATTACTGGAAAGAAAAGTATAACGCGACGGACAAGAAAATAGCGTTTAAAGACGGTAAGCTGTTAGCGTTCAGCGCAAATCAGACAAGTGATATTATCTGGACGGACAGGCTCAATAGGGAGCATAAGAGCATACCGGGCACTGAAACTACAGCTGATGATATTTTTGCTGATGAAGGTAGCTTAGGGCAAGACAGTACAGTATCAGCCGAGGATACGGCTGCGGCTTTTGATATTTTTGCTGATGATTTATTTGAGGGGCAGCCAGATAATAAAGGGCAGCCGACAGATAATTTGGATGATTTATTTATAGATACATTCAATCAAGCTGCCGATCTGCCGTTTGAGGATGACGAGTATTTAAGTCCTGACGCTGTGAAAGACGTTGACGGCTGGCTGCAATGGAATGATGAGTATCAAAATAAGCTTAATTTATACAAGAGCGAGCGTGCAGCATTTAAGGCTATACGCGAGTTAGGCGGCATAAGGTATCAGGATTTAGTTGATGCATTAGGCGAGGCCTTAGCAAAAGATTTGCGGAGCGCATTCCCGACGTTGTTTAGAAAGTCGGGCGGCCAAGAGCAACTGCCGGTTGACGTGCTTTTACAGAATTTAAATGAGCATACGGAGCTGCAAATTCCGCAGTTTGAATATGTAGATGATTTTATTGACTGGCTGTATAAGACTTCGCTGGAACGGCCAAAGCGGCCTGCCCCGATAGTCGAGATTAATCCTGATACGGAAGACGCCTTGATTAGCCGTTTAGGGCTTGAGGGCGCACGCGAATATACGAAAGTCCGCCGAGACTATCTAAACAAGCTGCAGAAACGGATACAGGCTGAATATGACCGCGATAAGAGCAATGAAAAAGTCAGGGGCGATTTAGAGGCCACGTATCTTGAGCAGCAGGAAATTGATAAATTTCTGGGGGAGCTGCGAGAGATAGAAAAGCAGGCCAAGAACGAGGCTGAGGCTGACCGTAAGGCTGGAATGAGCGATGAGCAGCTTGAAATGGAACGCAGGTATTGGGCTATTTGGGATGACTTGAGAAACGAAAGAGCCGCTAATACAAGGCATGAGAATGTTCATCAGGCCGCTAAACGTGAAAATATCTCAATAGAAGAGGCATTTAAGCGCGGTTATGCAATGGCTGAGAAATACAGTAAACAGGCTTACGAGGCCGGTCTAAAAGAAGGCAAAGCCCAGCAGCGGGAAAAATATAAAAAACTTAAAGAACTCAGCGACGAGAAAGACGCGCTTATAGGCGAAATCAAGCACGCAATGCGGGATAAGGGCGTTATCTGGAATACGCAGCAGCGGATAAAGAAGTTAATCCGCGATTATAACAGCAAGAAAGATAAAAAAATGGCGGACTTACGAGCCTTGCATGAGCAAGTAATAGAATTGCAAACCCAAGGCTGTCAAGAGCTTGATGTGAAAAATAATGCAATTATCGAACACGCGCGAAAAATCAGCGATGAGCTTGCCTCTACTATGGCTGATAAGAAAAAAGACTGGGATAAGGGCAAGGTCGGGAAGGTTAAAGAACGGATAAATGCTGCTATTTTAGGAGCGCAGCGCTTCTTTGACCGGCTTGACGGCGGGAAATTTAAATTCAATGGCCCTTGGATAAAATATTTTGTTGACGCGATGAATACTGCGCAGGATAAAAAATTACGCAATATCAAAAAGCGGCGCAGCTGGCTTAGAGCTAAGCTGAAAGAATTTGGGTTAAGCGAGTATAGCTTAGGCAACGTAAGAAAGATTGACGTGCCAAAATTCAGAGGGCAGCCATGGACAGTCGATAGGCTAATGAGCATTTACACCGGTCTTAAGAACGATAAGAGCCGTGCTGCTATCTTGTACGGCAACTTCGCCGATGCTAAAGACGAGCAGGAAGCGTTAAGCTGGGCAGCTCAATGCGTCAAAGCCTTAACTGATAACGAGAGAGCTTTTGCTGACGCAGTCATGGAAGAATATGAAATGAATTACATGCGCATACAGAAAGAGCTCATCGATATTTACAACGATGGCATGGGGCATGAGAAAAATTATACGCCGATGAAGCGGGTTGAAATCAACTCCGAGAGTAATTTAGATTATCTTGATACGGCTAAGATTTTAATCCATAACCCTGATGCGACTGGCAATGTGCGGGCAAGGCAGATAAACGGGGTTGGCAGAGATTTCTCAAGAAGCCGCGTGGAAATGGCAAATGATAATCAAACGCCGATTGACTTAGGGTTATATGCGATTTGGAATAATCAAATAGAGTTTCAGGAACACGCAATAGCCTATGCGAGGCCGGTGCGTGACTTGCGGCTTGCTTTGTCAATGCGGCCTGAGGGCGCGAAACAATCGCTCCAGCAGGTGATAAAGAATACCCTTGGTAAGCATTCATGGCGGTTTATTGAAAATTATCTGAGCATTGCAGCCCGCAACAGGACGCTTGAGAGTTATGATGTGTTAGACGGGGTCAGCGGCTGGATAGCAAAAAATATGACTAACGCGTATTTATGCGCCAATCTGGCTACGATACTTAAGCAAACAACGAGTATCGGCAAATTCTTACCGTACTGTCAGCCTCAGTATTTAATAATCTCTTTAGGCGAGTTCATGGCACGCAATAAAAAGTTTTTAGATGAGTGCTATGAGCTTGACCCACAGTTAGAAGACCGTGCGGGCAATATTATTTTGCAATCGCTAAAGGCCGGTGAGAAATTGGGCATATACGGCAAGATGATTGATGCTGGCAAGAAACCGATTGAAGCGGTCGATAGATGGACTTCGGCGATAGGTTTTAAGGCAGTATATGATTATAATATTGCTAAAGGCAAATCGCAGGAAGAAGCAGCCAGAGAGGCGCAGCGGGCGGTACTGCTCACGCAGACAGTCACAAACATGAAGGACGCGTCTATGTTGTATCAACAGAAAGGCTTATTAAAGCTTTCGCTGATATTTACGAATGATTTAGCGCAGACCTTTGGCATTGTTGCCTATGACTTAGCGGCATCTCTGCGCGGCGGGAACGTGCCTAAGTTCTTATATACAATAGCTGGAGTAGCATTGACTGCTACATTGCTTGGGTATATAGTTCAGGGCGGCCCTGATGATGACGAGAATTTTGCGGGGTTCGTGGGTAATTTCTTCACGCGGCAAGGCATTGAGAGTATTCCGCTGATAGGCAAAGCAATGCTAAGTCTTTGGGACGGCAATGGATACGCACTTCTTAATGACAATCCATTAGCTGTGCCGGTTCAAAAATTATATAGCGGCGTGCGCAAGCTTGCAGGCGGCATTAATACTAAGAAGCATAAGGATCGGTACGGCACTGGCAAAGTTAATAAAGGCAGTAATATTAAAGACGGAGTGCTTGATGTACTTGAAGGAGCAGCCTTGATGGGCGTACCAATCCCATCGACAGCTATTAGGAGAACGAAGCGAG
>JAFUXM010000109.1 GCA_017470785.1 Synergistaceae bacterium | reverse complement strand
CCGCCCAGCAGTCATTAAAGTCGGTGAGTTCGGCAGAAAGTCGCGGCTCATCATGACTTCGTAATATTCCTGCGCTCTGTCTTTATTTAAATAACTCGCTACGCGCCAAAACATCTCAGGCACTGTTTCTTTTGAGCCGTCAGGCTTGACGTGCATGTAACGCTCATTTAAGACAGTTAAGGCCGTGCTGCTAAAGCCGTAGTTATTATCGCTGCTCATTTATTAAGTCCTTTATCTCTTCGAGTAAGTCGTGTATCTCATAAAGCGCGTCATTTGGCGTAAAATTATTAAACTCGTCAATAATACGCGGCAAAATCTGAAACTCGAACCAGTCTCTAAACGGATGGTTACGCAGCTCAGGCTTGCTTTTCAGCACCCTTAAAAGTGCGTCTACGTAAATATGACGGTTAAAGTCTACCATTAACTTTAGTATATCTTCACCCGAGAGAGGTAAAATATCTTCTATATCATCAGCATTAACACATATTTCGCCTGTGTTTCTATCGATACTTACAAGAAGCGGATAGAATGTGCTATCTGTATAGTCTCTAAAAATAAAACACTTATTCATGATTATAACCTCGCTTTCACAGCGTCAATAACGCCGCTCTTCCACTTAAGCTGCCTGACCGGCACACCGTCCGTGTGTCTTTTACCAACGTCGAGCATGACTGAATAATTAACGCCGTCGCCGATGGCTTCCCATGAGCCGCAAAGTTTATGCTGCAGCCCCGCACCGGCTAAAATCTCATTGATGCGCCGTCCGGTTAGTCCTAACTGCTTGCCTATCTCGCTTGGAGTTAAAAGCTGCTGCTGTTCGGGGGCAGGGAGCTCGATACCTGTCATTGCAAGTGCGCTGTTTCCTGTGTAATACTTATAGACTTTATCGAGAGCAAGTACGAGCTGATTATCTTTTATTCCTACTGTTTCAAGAATAAATTTCGCGCCTTCTAAAATACCAGCACTGATTTGAGGTATTTTATTCATCTTATAACGGCCAGTCCTGCGTATACTTGGCACGACCTCTCCAGCTACCCACATCTGATACGGTAAAGCTTTGGGCTTGTCTGAGCGGCCTAAGAAGAAGTATAGTCCTTGTTCACTTAAACACAGGACTTCTCGAGCCTGTTCAACTCCATTTTCAGACCTGACCATAATCCGTTTAGGGTTAGTCCACTTAACCGGTACTGCGTTTAATAAATTGCCTATTTGATTTAGAGTTGACTCCGGATACTCTAACGCCGCCGCCACGTCCTTAGCTACGAACCAAGTCTCGCCATTTGCGTCTGTTATCGTTCTTACGCAAAAATCATTATTTCTGTAAACTTGTATATCGTTCATGCTTATATCCTCAGTTATGAATAATCGCGGCCATCAACAAGGTTGCACAAACTGACCGATATACCTTCAAGATGGGCTTGTATTTCTTCCACTGAACCGCTTGTATTGTTGAGTGCGCTTATTATGCTGTCTAATTTTTCCTGCGTTTTTTCAATAAGGTCAGCTAAATTGTGAACTTCAAATTCAAGGCTATGCGCTTTTTTCGCCTTTAATTCTTCATCTCTCAACAGGTGCAATATTTCGCTTTTTATATCAGGGCAGCATTGAAGTTCGGCTGATACGGCTTGTACGCGGGAAGGATCGCCAACTACCGTTAATTCTTCACTTTTAGCATCCCT
>JAFUXM010000108.1 GCA_017470785.1 Synergistaceae bacterium | reverse complement strand
GGAGCTGAATTGATGAAGCAGAAGGATATATCCGAGAAAAAATTAGAGTCGCATAATAAAGTCTTTGCTGATATAGTGAACGCGTTCTTTGCGATGAACGGCATAAGTGACCGGGTGAACCCTGACGATTTATACGACGCTCAAGCTCGAACGGACTATAAGGCATCAGACGATGACGAGCTGCGCGATCAGGAGCGGGACGTTGTAAAATTATGGAAGACGCCGACGGGCGAGGCCGTTATATGTCTTGTAGGCCTTGAAAATCAGACGAGAGTTGACCCGTATATGCCGTTACGGATTATTGGCTATGAAGGCGCGGACTACAGGGGACAGCTGCCTCTTAAAAAAGGCAAAGCAAATAAAAGGCCGAACAAGCCGCACTTTGTCTTAACTATAGTTTTATATTTCGGGATTAAGCGGCGGTGGCCGAAGAAGCGGTCGCTGCATGAGAGGCTGAAAGTACCGGCGGAATATCGCAGCGTTGTGAATGACTGCAAGGTGAATGTTATTGAGCTTGCGTGGCTTTCGCCTGAGCAGGAAAAATTATTTAAGAGTGAATTTTTTATTTTCGCGCATTATCTTGGGCAGGTCCGCAGAGGCGAGAAGCCGCAGTTTTCGCCTGAGCTTGCTGTCGCTATTGAACACGTAACGGACTTTCTGGATGTATGCAAAGCCTTAATGAAGCGTCATGAATATGACTATATTATCTCAAATTTGCAAGCTAAGTATAAGGAGGAAGAGAACATGGAGTCAATGGGATTACCGAATATATTTGAGGATGTGCTGGACGAGGGGATAGCCATTGGCGAAGCGCGAGGCATATCAATCGGCCGCGACGAGGGCATAGCCATTGGCGAAGCGCGAGGCATATCAATCGGCCGCGACGAGGGCATAGCCATTGGCGAGGCCCGTGGCATATCAATTGGCGAGGCGCGGGGTATCTCAATCGGCCGCGATGAGGTGTGCGCAAGCCTCAGGTCGCAGTTAATCGTCGGCGGCATGTCACCCCAAGAGGCAGACAGATACATCCAGTTAGCATTGGCCAACTTAAATTTGAGTAATCAATAATAAGAGATGCAAATATGGAGTCAATGGGATTACCGAATATATTTGAAGCTGTTCGCAACGAGGGCATAGCTATTGGCGAGGCCCGGGGCATATCAATCGGCCGTGACGAGTTGTGCGCCAGCCTCAGGTCACAGTTAATCGCCGGCGGCATGTCGCCCCAAGAGGCCGACAGATACATCCAGTTAGCATTGGCCAACTTGAATTTAAGTAATCAATAACAAGGCTGCAATATGCGTATCAGCTGAGCTATATATAAAAGGAAGAAGATTTATTAAAAATTAAATTAGCATGATAAAAATATTACTTGCTGACGACCATGATTTATTTGTTGAGGGCTTGACCGGTCTGATCGCTAGGGTAGAAAACTTTGAGCTGGCCGGCCACGCCCGCGACGGCTTGCAGGCTGTCGAACAGGCAGAGCTGCTAAGGCCGGATATAATTTTAATGGATATGACTATGCCGCACATGAACGGTATTAATGCAGCCCGGCAGATATTGACTAAGCTGCCGGATATTAAAATCATCATGCTGTCCATGCACGGCGACAGAGAATTTATAGTCGAGAGCTTGAAGGCCGGCGCTAAGGGCTATATATTAAAAGAAAGTTCGTCCGAGGAGCTTAATCAAGCTATTATCAGCGTGTATAACGGCTCGTATTATATCGCCCACTCGATTATGCCTATTATAATAGAAGATTATTTGCGGTTATTAAAAAATTACGGCAGTAATAAAAATTCGCCGCTGTCAGAACGCGAACTTGAGATTTTAAAGTTATTCGTGAATGGCGCAAGCTCAAAGCAAATTGCCGCCCAGCTCTCGATCAGCAAGAACACGGTCGACACTCACCGCCGCCGCATTCTCGATAAGGCCGGCTGCAATAACTTAGCCGAGCTTACGCATTATGCTATACGCAACGGCTATATTGATCCGGCGTAAGTTATGCTAAAATATATATTAATTATTAATAAATAAGAGGTGGGGCTATTATGACGAGCATTCTGAAGCTTGCGTTCCAAAGCGTTTTTGACATTGACGGTGCGGCAGCGCGGCAGTATATGAACGGGTATGCCAAAGCCTCGAGGCGTAACGTCTCACCGGCTTGGGCTTTCAGAGCGGTTGGAGATTATCTGAGGCTGGGAATTAAAACAGCTTGGAGAAACCATCCTGAATTAAAGACGGGAGCTGCTTATCATGAGCAGAATTAATCAGCCGGCTAGGCAAAATAACGAAGGGCTCAGGATCGAACATCAGGTCTATGAAGGACCGCTTCCGCCGCCGAACATTTTAAAGGACTAGGAGAAGATCCGTCCGGGAATAGCTGACGAGATATTAAAAATGGCTCAGGATGAGCAACAACATTCTATCTTCATGGATCGCGAGGAATTGAAACATAGAAGACTTAATTTAATATTCGGTTTTATACTCGGCTTCGTCGGGCAGCTGGGCTCAATCATCATCACGCTTGCAGGATTTTACACAGCTTATTACTACATACAGGCTGGCGAGGCAAAATTGGGATATTGCACCGCCCTTATCTCTGCGGCTATATGCGGCTACTTGATCTGGTGGAAGATCAAAGAAAACTCGAAGAATAGTGTTGATCATTGATTAAGGAGGGCTTTAACAATGACAGAGGCAGCATCAGTGATTGATAATAGACAGACTGCAATATTTGAACTGCAGGTAAAGAATCTCAGAGAGCATGTGGATGCTCACGAGAGGATCAACGATGCAAAATTTGATAGGATAGAGGCTCTTATGGCCAAAAATTTCTTTGAACAAGAGGCCATGATCAACGAATTACGCAGCGAGTTCAAGGATATGAACTCCCGTATGTCCCGTATGGAAGGCGACATTAACAGGCTTAAAGATAATATTAATAATATTAAAAGCAATATAACCGGCCTTAAGGTGGAAATTAACGAGGTCAAGGGCGACATCAAAGTTATCAACGCTAAATCCGCGCTGCAGAGTAGATTAACGCGGGACGCAACTTGTATAGGTATTATCTTAGGCATCGCGCTTGCTGTCATTCAGCACTTCTTGAAGTAAAGTAACTCCGCCGCTCACATCCAGCTCACATTCAACCGTATTATTTGCCGGGAATTTAAACTCCGGCTGCAACAATTTAGCTGCGCTGTACACAGCGCCTAAATCTGCCCAACTTAAAAATTTGCAATTTATATAAAGTTTTATTAAAATATTCCGATATAATTAATGTCAGAAAGGCATTAAGGTTATATAGTGCTGAACTGATATGTTAAGTTAATTTTGGATTAGCGGCGGTTTACAGCGGCGTGCGGCCGACGTCACAAGTAGACTGCCATTGATTGCGCAAATTTTAGTCGCCCATATTCATGGATGATAAATTCGGGCAATTTTTATAAAACAAGGAGGTAAATTAATCATGATGGTAATTAATCATAACATTCCGGCATTGACAACCTACGGAATAGTTAATAACACGAGCAACTCGCTTGAGAAGTCGATTCAGAAGTTATCGACCGGCCTGCGTATTAACTCAGCAGCTGACGACGCAGCAGGTTTGTCAATCAGCGAGAAGATGCGCGCCCAGATCGGCGGCCTTGATAGAGCAGTAGCCAACGCCCAGGACGGCGTGAGCTTGATCCAGACGGCTGAGGGCGCATTGACCGAGACCCACAGCATTCTTCAGCGTATGCGCGAACTTAGCGTTCAGGCGGCTAACGATACGCTCACCCAGCAGGATAGAAGTTATATTCAGGAAGAAGTCGACTTGCTCCGCGACGAAATAGATCATATCGGCAACACGACAACGTTTAATACTAAAAAATTATTGAACGGCGACGCAGCAGTGTTATGGAGCAGTGATAACCTGACGACTAAGGCGCTTGTGCGCGGCGGCCTGCGCGAGGTTGACCAGTTCGGCCAGAAGAAGTCATTCGAGGGCAACTATAAGATCACAATCGAGGCAGACCCCGGCCAGTCCGAGATCCAGAAGACCGATATATTCAAGGTCAAGCATCCGAAGGTCGGCGGAAATTATGAGCTTAACGCGGCGGCTAAGGGAATTGTTGAAAATATCAACAGCGACGGCCTCAGAGACGGCGTGGAATATACGCTTGCCTCAAACAACACGAAGGATGCAAACGCGGCAACGGTCTTAACTGGAAGCAAGAACACCGGCACGGCTTTAACTCTAAGTGCCCTTCAGGCCACAGGAGCCGGTACGTGGGAAGTCGGTGTTGAGGTTAAGAGCGTGAATTTATCAGGCACAGGCGCAAACGACCCTGGCAGCATTACCTTTGCCGTAAAAGGCTATCACACGTCATTGGACGGTAAGATCACAGAGGTCAATCAGACAATTGCGCTTTCCGGCGCGGATCGCGCATCTATAACGGCAGGAACTGAAATAAAAGACTCTGCCGAAGTTGGAAGTGGTTTAAAACTGACTGATACATTAAGTATTGGTGGTTACAAAGAAGGCGACAAGTTTATTCTCCGTTCAAATACCGCTTCAACTAACGGTCAGCTTACAGTAACGAGTAATGACGCTACTCCTGTTGCTCATACATTCGCCCTTAATGACGCCGGCTTCAAAGGCGGCGACAAACCGGAGTTCGGCTTTGTCAGCTTTGACAGCGACGGTAATCTTGCGTACGAGAAAGTCAGCCTCAAGATCGACGATCAATTTACAGCTAGTACAAGCGGAAAGGATTTAACTACTGACGCAAGTACAAGTATCGGCAAGGTCAAGAACTTCGAGATCGGCGACGTAGCGAAGAGCACCGTTAAACTTCGTGACCTTGACAAGTTCTGGGATAGCCAGGGCAACTTCATGCTCGATGATCCGCAGACGATCACGATCAATCAGGGCAACGGCAAGACGGCCAGCGTCACGCTGTACGGCCACGACACGTTGAAGGACGTCGAGGACAAATTAAATGACGCTATCGCCAATCAGCTCGGCCAGGCTGATTATATCGATACAAAGAATTTAACCGCCGACGAGCAGAAAGAGGCCAAGAAGCACTTCGTTGACTTCGTTGATAAAGCCCAGTCCTCCGGCTCCGAGTCAGTCGAGGGTACGTTCTTAATCCGCACTATCGTCCCGGGCAGCGACGGCACAATCCGATTCGCCAGCAAGAGCGAGGACTTATTGAACGCGTTCTCACTCAACACGATCCAGGACGCAAAGGAGACCACGTACACCGTCAGCATTACCGATGCCCACACCGGCGAGAGCGTCGTATCCGCCGAGAAAATCACCGGCAATAAGTTGATCGGCAAGCTGCACGAGAATATCGATGTCGAGTTCGACGCGATGAGCGGCGTAACCGCAAAGTGGGTTGACGGCACGAAGGAATTCACTTATAACACAGCCAAGACCGAGACCATCCTGCACTTGGCTGATAACACGCTGACCTTCCAGATCGGCGCTAACGAAGGCGACGACATGGGCATCAACATCGGCGATATGCGCAGCCATGCGTTAGGCCTTGACAGCGTGCTTGTCACTGACCGCGACTCAGCGTCACGTTCAATCACTGTAATTGATAATGCGATCGATAAGGTCAGCACCCAGCGTGCTAAACTCGGTGCTTATCAGAACAGATTAGAGCACACGATGACCAACTTAGAGACCAGCAGCGAGAACCTGAGCTCCGCTGAGAGCCGCATTAGAGACACCGATATGGCCAAAGAGATGATGAACTTCACGAAGCTTAATATCATGCTTCAGGCCGGTAACTCGATGTTAGCGCAGGCCAACCAGCTGCCGCAGAACGTCCTGAGCTTGATTAGATAGTGTATAAGTTTATTTAGCAAAATTTTAAAATTTTATTGTGTCAGTCTCCCCTGATTTTACAGGGGAGACCGCCCATACACACGGAGGCAATGGGCGGTAATTTTAAAGCAAGGAGGTGGTTTTATTCATGATGGTCGTAAATAATAACATTCCGGCATTGAAAACGTACGGAATTGTTAATAGCACGAGCAACGAGCTCCAGAAGTCGATACAGAAGTTATCGACCGGTCTGCGCATTAACTCAGCGGCAGACGACGCCGCTGGCTTGTCAATCAGCGAGAAGATGCGGGCGCAGATCAACGGCCTTGACCGTGCTGTAGCTAACGCTCAGGACGGCGTGAGCTTAATTCAGACTGCCGAAGGCGCACTGGCCGAGACGCATTCTATACTTCAGCGTATGCGTGAGCTCAGCGTCCAAGCTGCCAACGATACTCTCACTCAGCGGGACCGCAGCTATATTCAGGAAGAAGTTGATTTGCTGCGCGATGAGATCGATCACATCGGCAACACTACTACTTTCAACACTAAAAAAATTCTGAACGGCGATGCAGCTGTGCTATGGAGCAGCGATAAACTTACCACAAAGGCCATCGTGAGCGGCGGACTTCTTGATGTCGACCAATTCGGACAGAAGAAATCAGCTGAAGGTAACTACAATATCCAGATTAATACTTCAGCTGGCGTTGCCGAGGTTCAGAAGAGCGATGTTTTTATAGTTAAGCATCCGGATCTGCTGAAATACAGAATTTCCGACGAGGACAAAATTGTAAACGTTACGTCGGAAGGTCTTGATTTTACGTATAATTCGCAATATACGCTAACTAATGCTGCTAATGTATCTGAAACCAGTCCTGCTGAGCTCTCTTATTACGGAGATGCTACATTTGCTAACGTTGGGGCGAACGGCGGCGCCGTCATGCTCAGCAGCGTCGGTAACGGTAACGGCGGAACTCAAGCCTACGGCACAATGGAAGCTGTGATTACCTTAAAGAGTTTTACGGCAAGCACAACCTCACAGCTTGGTGCTGCTGTCGTTACTGTAGAGGGATTTTATATGGCCGGTGATGGGACTGTGTATAACTTCAAGGAAGACGAAGAATATACGTTAGAGACTAGACCATATAGTTCTACCCAACCTAACAGGCTGGTATCAGGACAAATAATTCACGTAAAAGATACAGACGGAAATGATACGCCGGTTGTTATTACCACTGGCGGAGACGATAGCCGTTTTGGTACTAACCGTTATCTGACGGAAGATATGGTCGGATCAAAAAGTTTTTTCGTTCAACGCAGAACCGGCGATTCTACCGGAGATTTCAGCGTGACAGTCAAGGGCGATGCTGCCAACGCTTTAGCGCATACTTACGGCCTCGGCAGCGCAACATCTTCTAACAGCGTAGCAGGCAAGGATGTAACGCTGAATCAGTTGGATTTTGATTCCGCAACAGGCGAAGTTACAAAAAGCAGTATAACGCTGTCTTTTACAGATGATACGTCACAGCTCACAAGAGCTTTAATGCGGACTTCCGGCACTCTTGCGGCGATTGGCCAATATCACGTAGGCGACACAGCAGAGTATGATGTTAAGCTCTACGACGTTGACAAATTCTGGGACGATCAGGGCAACTTTATGCTTGAAGCCCCGCAGACTATAACTATAACTCAGGGCAACGGCAAGAAAGCCAGCGTGACGCTTTACGCTCATGATACGCTCGGCGACGTGGCAAAGAAATTTAATAATGCCATAGCAAATGACTTAGGTCAGGCCGCGTATGTCGATGATCCTGATAAGTTTGTAACGTTCGTAAGTGAAGCGACGGACTCGACTTCTGAAGCAGTCAAAGGTACTTTCGTTATACGGTCAGCAGTTGCAGGCAAGGGCGGAACTTTAAGATTTTCAAGCAAGAACGAGGATTTATTGAACGCGTTCTCGCTCAACACGATTCAGGAAAGCACGGAGAGCACTTATGACGTGACAATCACGGATGCTCACACCGGCAAGACTGTAGTTGACGCCAAGACTTTAACCGGAAATATTTTAGACGGCGCACTGCATAAAAATATCGCCGTTGAGTTTGACGCTATGTCGGGCATTAATGCCGTCTGGGACGATGCTAATAAGCGGTATAATTATCAGGTCGCGAGCGGCGGCGCTAATACGACTTTGCACTTGAGCGACAATACGACAGTGTTTCATATCGGCGCTAACGAGAGCGAGGCTATGGGCATAGATATCGGCGATATGAGAAGCCACGCTTTAGGCCTTGACGCTGTGTTGGTAACTGACAAAGCTTCGGCGGCAAATTCGATAACGATTATTGACAGCGCTATTGATAAGGTCAATACTCAGCGGGCAAAGCTCGGCGCGTATCAGAACCGCCTCGAGCATACCATGAACAATTTGGCAGAAAGTTCGGAGAATTTGACAAGCTCACGAAGCAGGATTGTTGACACTGACGTTGCCAAAGAGATGATGAATTTCACGAAAAATCAGATTTTGCTCCAGGCCGGAAATTCTATGCTCGCTCAGGCAAATCAGCTCAAGGAGTCCATAGCAAACTTTATAAGGTAGCATGTTATAATGCTTGTTGTGCGAGAACGTCCGCTTACACGGAGGTTAACGGGCAAAGTAAAATACAGGGAGGGATTTAATCATGATGGTAATTAATCATAACATTCCGGCACTGACAACGTACGGAATAGTCAATAACACGAGCAACTCGCTTGAGAAGTCGATCCAGAAGTTATCGACCGGCCTGCGCATTAACTCAGCAGCTGATGACGCCGCAGGGCTTAGCATCAGCGAGAAGATGCGCGCGCAGATCGGCGGCCTTGATAGAGCTGTAGCCAACGCTCAGGACGGCGTGAGCTTAATTCAGACGGCTGAGGGCGCGTTGACCGAGACGCATTCTATTCTTCAGCGTATGCGCGAGCTCAGCGTTCAGGCGGCCAACGACACGCTCACCCAGCAGGACCGCAGCTATATTCAGGAAGAAGTAGATTTATTGCGCGACGAGATCGACCATATCGGCAATACAACTACGTTCAACACTAAAAAATTATTGAACGGCGACGCGGCCGTATTATGGAGCAGCGATAACCTTACGACCAAGGCGCTTGTCCGCGGCGGTTTGAGAGAGATCGACCAGTTCGGCCAGAAAAAATCATTCGAGGGCAACTTCAAGATCAGCATCAAGGCCGACCCGGGCACTGCCGAAGTCCAGAAGACCGATATATTCAAGGTCAAGCATAAGACCAATAAATATACAATTGAGGATGAAGACCTTGTAACTGACATCACCGCCGAGGGGCTGAAGTTTGATGACAAGAATACAAAATATACCGTTGCTTCTGGTGCTATTACAAATACTGGTTTAGTTGCTGTAGCTGGCGGCGATAATAAAGCAACAAGCTTTACGTCAGGCTCAATTAGCGGATCTGCTACTGCCGGAACAGCTTCGCAATTTACAATCACCTTGAGTTCACTCACCCCGGGTACATGGGATACAGTTAATAATACTGCAGGTTCAACCGGCTCAGCAACGTTCACGATCAGTGGATTTTTGACCAAGGACGACGGGACGGTTGAGGAAATTAACATGACCAAGAATGTTACACTTGGAGCGCCACAATCGGCGACTGATCTTATTGGTACCGTAACTGATCAAACAGAAGCTATTTCAACAAAAGCCAGAACTGCAACAGGCTTGACGTTCACAACGGCCGGTACGACATTTGCAACAGCAGAAGAGGGCGATGTAGGACTTTTCTCATATGCTACAGCAAGTTCCGAAACCGGAAATGCAGCTGTGACTGTAGCAAGCGACGGAGACTCACTGAACAGTGTAGCGCGTTCATATGCTCTTGATACCGCAAAGGTTGAGGGTAAAACTGTAGAATTAAACCAGCTTGCACTTAATACTGATACCGGAGCTGTGACCAGAAGCAAGGTTAAGGTAACTTTCGGCGATGACGTATGTGATGACACTGCTGGTACTTCGAAACTTACCGGCAATCTTGCAACTATAGAGCAGTATAAAATCGGCGAAGTTGCAAATAATATGACGCAGCTTCACGACATCGACAAATTCTGGGACAGCCAGGGCAACTTCATGCTTGATGATCCGCAGACTATCACGATCACTCAGGGCAACGGCAAGCAGGCCAGCGTCACGCTTTACGCCTATGACACAATAAAGGACGTAGAGACGAAATTGAACGATGCTATAGCTGACCAGCTCGGCCAAAAGGCATATGTCGATAACGATGAGCAGTTCGTGAATTATGTCAATGTCGGCGGCAAGGCTGAAACTACGGCCGAGTCCGTCGAGGGAACGTTCGTAATCCGGTCGGCAGTTGCAGGCAAGGACGGCACACTGAGATTTGCCAGCAAGAACGAGGATTTGATTAATGCGCTGTCGCTCAATACGCTGCAGACCGCTACCGAGAGCGTTTACACCGTGAACATCACCGATGCGCACACCGGCGAGAGCATCGTATCCAACGAGAAGATCACCGGCAATCAGTTAATCGGCAAGCTGCACGAAAATATAGACGTGGAGTTCGACGCCATGACCGGCATAACGTCAAAGTGGGACGACGTGACCAAAAAGTTTACAGCGAGCGGCAAGGAAGAGACTACTACTCTGCACTTGGCTGACAACACGATGACGTTCCAGATCGGAGCTAACGAGGGCGACGACATGGGCATTAACATCGGCGACATGCGCAGCCATGCATTAGGTCTTGACAGCGTGCTTGTAACTGACCGCGATTCAGCCTCACGCTCAATCACGATTATCGATAACGCTATCGACAAGGTCAGCACGCAGCGTGCAAAGCTCGGTGCTTATCAGAACCGCTTAGAGCACACGATGACGAACCTCGAGACGTCCAGTGAGAACCTGAGCGCAGCTGAGAGCCGCATTAGAGACACTGACATGGCCAAAGAGATGATGAACTTTACGAAGCTCAATATCATGCTTCAGGCCGGTAACTCGATGTTAGCTCAGGCCAACCAGCTGCCGCAGAACGTATTGAGCCTGATTAGATAGTTTAATTAATTAAATAAAAGCCTCCCCTGAAAGGGGAGGCAGCACAAAGTACCGTAAGGTACGCGCTGAAACGCCCGTACACACGGAGGTAATGGGCAGAATAAAATACAGGGAGGGATTTAATCATGATGGTAATTAATCATAACATTCCGGCGCTTACAACGTACGGAATTGTTAATAACACGAGCAACTCGCTCGAGAAGTCGATCCAGAAGTTATCGACCGGCCTGCGCATTAATTCAGCAGCTGACGACGCAGCAGGGCTTAGCATCAGCGAGAAGATGCGTGCGCAGATCGGCGGCCTCGACAGAGCTGTTGCCAACGCTCAGGACGGCGTGAGCTTAATCCAGACGGCTGAGGGCGCGTTGACCGAGACGCACAGCATTTTACAGCGTATGCGCGAGCTCAGCGTTCAGGCTGCCAACGATACGCTCACCCAGCAGGACCGCAGCTACATTCAGGAAGAGGTCGACTTGCTGCGTGATGAAATCGACCATATCGGCAACACAACAACGTTCAATACCAAAAAATTATTGAACGGCGACTCGGCTGTGTTATGGAGCAGCGATAAGCTCAGCACGAAGGCCATTGTCAACGGCGGTTTGCGCGAGATCGACCAGTTCGGCCAGAAAAAGTCATTCGAGGGCAACTTTAAGATTGCCATAACTGCCACGCCCGGCCAAGCCGAGATCCAGAAGTCCGATATTATGAAGGTCAAGCATCTCGGCGCCGGCACGCGTTACGACCTTACGAGCAGCATGGACGGCATCGTATCCAGAATGGACGGCGAGGGGCTGGAGGACGGCATTGATTATAAAATAGCTAGTATTGGTGCTACTGCTGCAACTCCAGCAACTGGTGCTACACAGCAGGCCGCTTTTGCAAAGAATGATGATTCGATAATAAAGAATGCCGCTTTCGTATCATCTACTGTAAGCAGCGGCAATTGGAATTTAGCTTTTGAAGTTACTGAAGTGAGCCCAGACGGTAGCGCTAGTGCTGCAACATACGCTAAAATTAGGGTTACAGGTTTTTCCACAGCGGCAGATGGTACTGTTACTGACCTTAATAAAAATCCAGTAGAGATAACACTGACAACTACGGATGCTGGAGCGCAGGGAAGTACGATAACTAATATTGCTGGCAGTGGTCTTGAAATCATTAATACTTACGCAACAAGAGCGAATATTTTAACTCTGACCGTTGGCGATAAAGCAGTTTTTAATGGCGCCGCCGGTATAGCAAGTGGTTCTAATAATGTTGGATTAAGTGTCAAATATACTGATCCAAATGAAAACGAAACAACGCAGACATATAATTTGTCTTCAGGCGCTTTCACTGCCGGAGGAAAGACTACGCTGTCGTTTATGGATTTAGACGAGACAACCGGCGAGCTTAGCGCGCGTCAAATTACAGTCACGATCGACGAGGATTTTACAGCGGGAGATTTAAGCTCAGCCAAGGACATCGGCACGGTTCGCAATTACGTCATCGGCGACGTGGCGCAGGACAACGTCAAGCTTCGCGATCTTGATAAATTCTGGGACAGTCAGGGCAACTTCATGCTCGATGATCCGCAGACTATCACAATCAATCAGGGCAACGGCAAGACGGCGAAGGTCACGCTGTACGGCCATGATACTCTTGGAGATGTCGCGAAGAAGCTTAATGAGGCCATCGGAACTGATTTAGGCCAAAATGCCTACGTCAACGATGAAGGCATCACTAAAGACAAGTTGAAGGGCGTAAATCACTTCGTGAACTTCGTCAATCAGGCTGTCAGCAATTCGTCCGAGTCAGTCGAGGGTACGTTCTTGATCCGGTCGCTCGTTCCGGGCACGGACGGCACGCTGAGATTTGCCAGCAAGAACGAGGATTTGATTAACGCGCTGTCGCTGAACACAATTCAGGATGCCAAAGAGAGCACGTACAAAGTCAGCATCACCGACGCGCACACCGGCGAGAGCGTGGTAAAGGATACGACTATCACCGGCAATAAGTTAATCGGGACGCTGCATCCGAATATCGATGTTGAGTTCGACGCAATGAGCGGCATTAAGGCCACGTGGGACGACAACAATAAAGAATTCAAGTACGATCCCTCAGAAAAAGCAGAGACGATTTTGCACTTGGCCGACAATACGCTGACGTTCCAGATCGGCGCTAACGAGGGCGACGACATGGGCATCAACATCGGCGATATGCGCAGCCACGCATTGGGTCTCGACAGCGTGCTTGTCACTGACAGAGATTCAGCATCGCGCTCAATAACTGTTATTGATAACGCAATCGATAAGGTCAGCACGCAGCGTGCTAAACTCGGCGCGTATCAGAATAGATTAGAGCACACGATGACGAACCTCGAGACCAGCAGCGAGAACTTGAGCGCCGCCGAGAGCAGGATTAGAGATACCGACATGGCCAAAGAGATGATGAACTTTACTAAACTTAACATCATGCTTCAGGCCGGTAACTCGATGTTAGCTCAGGCCAACCAGCTGCCGCAGAACGT
>JAFUXM010000107.1 GCA_017470785.1 Synergistaceae bacterium | reverse complement strand
TGTCAGAAGCTGATGTAGATTTGGCGTTGAGAGAGCTGCGCAAGTCTTTGCTCGAGGCCGACGTTGATTTTAAAATCACGCGGGATATTATCGCAAAAATCCGCGAACGCGCCGTCAAGTTAGACGTTTTAGAATCTATAAGTGCGACGCAGCACATCTCAACTATCGTCTATGAAGAATTAATAAATTTAATGGGCGAGCCCGCGCCGCTAATAATTTCGCCTAAGCCGCCGACAGTAATTTTAATGGCAGGCTTGCAGGGCAGCGGCAAGACGACGACGACAGTGAAGCTTGCGCGTAAATTAAAATCAAGTCATAATCCGCTTGTAGTTGCGTGTGACTTGAGAAGACCTGCGGCTGTAGAGCAGTTAAAAGTTCTGGCTGAAGCATCTGGCATAGCGTTTTACGGCCCGGCAAGCGACAAAGAAAAAGATGTTTTAAAAGTAGTAGAAGGCTGTAAAAAATTTGCTGAAGCTCACATGAATGACGTAATTTTATTAGACACAGCCGGACGACTGCATATAGACGAAGAGTTGATGCAGGAGCTCGCGAGCATAGCAAAAATTTTGCCGCCGCATGAAAAGCTTTTAGTTGCTGACTCGATGATGGGACAAGAGGCAGTGAACGTTGCTAAATCTTTTCACGAGTTATTAACTTTAACCGGAGTAATTTTAACTAAACTTGACGGAGATACGCGGGGCGGCAGCGCGCTTGCTATAAGAGCAGTGACCGGAGTGCCTGTTAAGTTCGCCGGAGTCGGCGAGAACACGGACGCGTTGGAAGTCTTTGACGCAAAGCGCATGGCAGGCCGCATTATGGGCATGGGCGATATACAAGGCTTGTTTGAGAAAGTTCAGGCCGCAGGTATAGACGCCGACGCTGAGAAGATCGCAAAGACTTTAAAGGGCAAGAAGGGCTTTACGCTTGAGACGCTTTTAATGCAGTTTGAGCAGATTGAAAAGATGGGGCCGCTGGGCAAAGTCATGGAGATGATCCCGGGCTTTAGCAAGTTAAAAAATTTTAACGCTGATGATTTAGATAATTCTATAATCGCGCATAATAAAGCTATTATATTATCAATGACGCCTGAAGAGCGCCGCAATCCGGCTGTTATAAAGGGCTCGAGACGCAGGCGCATAGCTTTAGGCTCAGGCACGTCTGTTCAAATGGTCAATCAGCTTTTAGCGCAGTACGAGCAGATGAAGAAATTATTTAAGACTTTAGGCTCGGGAAATAAAAGCGCGCTGCGAAATTTTTTCAGCGGCAAGTTTAAGTTTTAAAAATTTAAAATTAAAATTTTAAATTTAATATTTAAAATTTAATTAAGATCAGTTAATATTTTAAAGCATTTATAGGAGGTGCTTTTAGGTACTATGGCAGTGAGAATTCGTTTGTCGCGTCAGGGCAAAAAGAAAGCCCCTTTTTACAGACTGGTGGTCGCGGACTCGAGAGCTCCGAGAGACGGAAAGTTTATTGAGCTGATTGGGACGTATAATCCCATGACTGATCCGGCAGCCGTGACTATCGACGAGGACAGAGCGTTATATTGGCTTGGACAGGGAGCTTCGCCGTCTGACACAGCGCGCGGGCTTTTAAAGAAGCAGGGTATTTGGGAAAAATTTGAAGCTAAGAAAGCTTAGAATTTTTAATAATTAATTTTTTTTAAATTTAAATTTTTTAAAATTACTTCGAAAACCGCTAAAAAAATAGGAGGTGCCACAATGGTCAATTACAAAGAGCTTGTCGAGTTCATCGTTAAACACCTTGTCACTCAGCCTGATGCCGTCATCGTGGAAAAGAGTGATGAAGAGAGCTGGACTAAAGTTTTGATCCGCGTTGCCCATGAAGACGTGGGACGCATCATCGGGAAGCGGGGTGCGACGATCAATTCCATTAGGCTCCTGGCCAAGGCGGCAGCCGTCAAGGCCGGAGAGCGGGTTGACGTCGATATTGTCGAGGAGTGATAGCAATAAAATTCTAATTGGACGCGTGACCTCGGCTCACGGGCTGAAAGGCTCGCTGAGTATTATGCCTTTGACTGATTTTCCGGAGCGTTTTAATTTAATGCAGAGCTTAAAGCTTTATGATGCTAATAATAATTTTTATAAAGAGTTAAAGATTTTAGGCGTAAAAGCTTTTAGCGATAAAAATATTTTATTAATTAAGACGGATTTAAAAAATCGCGATGAGGCAGAGGCGTGTGTCGGTATGAATATTTTTATTGACGCCAATGAGCGCGTGGAGCTTCCGCCTGATACTTTCTGGATTGACGACCTGCTCGGCCTGAGGGTTGAAAATTCAGACGGCGCTGTCTTAGGGACGGTCACGGATTTAATTCAGGCGGGGGCCGGCGAGCTGTATGAAATTCGTGATCCTGACGGCAGGCTGCATTATATACCAGCTGTCTCGGAATTTGTGAAAGATATTAATCTTGAAGCAGGCTTAATTCGCGTTAAATTAATAGAAGGGCTTTGGGATTAGTCCATGTATGTAAGTGTGATAACGGCCTTTCCGGAGCTGTTTAATAATTTTTTAAGCACGAGCATAGTCGGCAGGGCTGTTAAAAAAAATTTGATTCGTGTTGAGATTATAAATCTGCGTGATTTCGGGCGCGGAAATTACAAGCAGATAGACGATTATGCGTTTGGCTCGGGCGGGATGGTCTTATCTGCGCCGGTATTGCAGGATGCGTTGGACGAGGCTGTGAGCAGAGCAGGCAATAATAAAAGTTTTGTTGTCTATCCGTCGCCGCAGGGCGTATTGCTGACGCAGGAGATAGTCGAGACGCTTGCTAATCAAGAGCATGTGATTATTTTATGCGGCCATTACGAGGGCGTTGACGAGAGATTTATTGAAGCTAATATTGATCTTGAATTGACTGTCGGAGATTGCGTATTAACCGGCGGCGAAGTTCCGGCTATGACGGTTATAGATGCGATGAGCCGGCTTGTCCCGGGCGTAGTAGGCCGGGGCGAGGCAGTTAAAGATGATTCGTTCTATAACGGAATGCTGGATCATCCGCACTATACGCGGCCTGAGTCATGGCAAGGGCGCGACGTGCCGAAAGTTTTATTAAGCGGCAATAATGCTGAGATAAATCACTGGCGGCATGAGCAGGCAATTAGCAGGACTTTAGAGCGGCGGCCTGATTTAATCTCGCGGGCTTCGATACGCGATTATATCTCAGACGGGATTTATTTCGCGGCCGGCTTTGTTGATATTAATAATAGGCAGGACGGCGCGGCGATAAGCGCGTTGAGTTCACTGAGCAGATATTACAAGCTGGGCAGACCGTTTATAATCGTGCCGGACAGAATTATGCGCAAGGACGTAAGCGAGCTGTGTGCGTTAGTCCCGCGTGAGCCGCCGAGGGTCTTAGGCAGCTTAGAGCGTGCCTTAGAGTGGATTAATTCACGGGTTAAGACGCGCGATAAGACCGGCGAGCGGCAGTGTTTAGTGATAAATATTTTGCCTAAGCCCGAGAGCGGCGCTGTTAATATTCTTGAGGCTAAGCGGAAATGTCTTGAGCATGAAGGGTC
Source organism: Synergistaceae bacterium (assembly GCA_017470785.1). Lineage (GTDB taxonomy): Bacteria > Synergistota > Synergistia > Synergistales > Aminobacteriaceae > JAFUXM01. The sequence goes on along the minus strand of JAFUXM010000107.1, from coordinate 913 downwards.
GGTGCTGTTCTTCATAGCCGACGGTGAGTACAGCGAGAAAATATTTAATAATAATAATTTAATTAAGGCAGCGCTGACGTCTGAAAATGAAAATGAAAATACTGAAAAAGATGCGGGCGGTTTGCCGTTGGCTCTTAGAGCTTCGGCAGCTCTCGACAGATTTTTGGGCAAGCGCTGAGAGATTAAAAGATTTTTAGAATTAGGAGGTTTAATTTTAGTTAAAATGAATGTATTAGACTTTGTGCAGAAGAAGTATTTAAAGACTGAGCCGATACCGGAGTTCAGGCCGGGCGACACGCTCAGAGTGCATGTTAAAATTAAAGAAGGCACGCGTGAGAGAATTCAGGTCTTCGAGGGAATAGTTATAGCTCGGCAGCACGGCGGCCTTGATGAGACGTTCACAGTGCGTAAGATCTCTAACGGTATCGGCGTCGAGAGAATTTTCCCGTTACATTGCCCGTCGATCGACAAGATCGAAGTCCAGCGGCTCGGCAAAGTTAGAAGAGCTAAGCTTTATTATCTGCGCAAGCTCAGCGGCAAGGCCGCAAGAATTAAAGAGCGCAGAAAGTTTAATTAAATTTTTAAAATTTTTAAAATTTAAAATTTATATCATGCAGCTTGAAAAAATTTTCGGGCTGCAATTTTTTTATTTTAAATTTAGCTTTGCAATATGCTTAGACAAAAATTTAAATTAAATTTAGAAGGGCGAAGCTTTATTATCTGCGCAAACTCAGCGGCAAGGCCGCAAGAATTAAAGAGCGCAGAAAGTTTAATTAAAATTAAATTTTTAAAATTTAAAATTTATATCATGCAGCTTGAAAAAATTTTCGGGCTGCAATTTTTTTATTTTAAATTTAGCTTTGCAATATGCTTAGGCAAAATTTAAATTAAATTTAGAAGAGCGAAGCTTTAT
>JAFUXM010000011.1 GCA_017470785.1 Synergistaceae bacterium | reverse complement strand
CAATAAATTTTAATTTTTAAATTTTTAAATTAGGAGCTGAGAAAAATATGCTTTACACTTCAGCTGAAGCTGCGAAACTTTTAAGACGTTTAAACGAAGAGCATGAAAGATTGATCCGTGAGGAATCGTCACTTGAGACGTTCTCGGCTGCGGTCGGCGAGGACATAGAGAGCGTGAGACCTGAGTATAATTATAAAAAATTTCGCGCCGATATGGCCGAGATCGAAAGTAAGATCAGAACCGTCAAGCACGCGATTAATTTATTTAATGCAAATACTTTAATAAGTGAGTTTAACATGACGATAGACCAGATGCTTGTGTATCTGCCGCAGCTCACCCGCCGCAAGAACAATCTGCGTGCTATGCAGTCGCGTCAGCCTAAAGAACGCAAGGGCGATTACGGAAATTTTATTGATTATAATTATGCGAATTATGATATAGCAGAAGTCAAGCAGGATTATTTACAAACTGCCGACGAGCTGCTCAAAGCTCAGACTGCTTTAGACAAGATAAATAACTCAGTGCAGTTCGAGATTAATATAGAATTATAAATTATTATAAAAATTATTATAGATTTTATTTGCCGGTCTTGCGCAGCAGCGTAATATTAATTAAACAAATTTTAGATTTTTTAAAATTTTTTAATTAAACAGGAGATATGTTGAGAGTAAAGTTCAAAGTTATAAGTTAATGCATTATTAAAAATTGTTATTATTTATTATTTATGCGTTTACGCTTTGAGATTATAAATATAAACGGCAAATTATGACCTGCTGCGTGAGGCGAAAACTTATAAATGAAGTGCGGCGGCTGAAGTTCGGTTTCAGGCCGCCGATTTTTTTATTTATTTAAATTTTCTAAATCATACGGCGTTGACTGATACACGAAATAATTCAGCCAGTTAGAATAGAGCATGTTAGCGCAGCTGCGCCATGTGCATAAGGGCGGCTGCGTATCGTCATCATTGGGATAATAATTAACCGGAATTTTAATTTTTAATCCAGCATTTTTATCGCGCCAGTATTCAGCCGCAAGCGTATCTGGATCATACTCAGAATGGCCTGTTATAAAGACTTGGCCGCCGCCGTCAGTTGAAATAGCGTACACGCCGGCCTCGTCGCTCTCAGCTAAAATTTTTAATTTTTTATTATTTATAATATCTTCGCGCTTAATAAAAGTATGCCGCGAGTGCGGCACCATGAAGACATCGTCCGAGCCGCGAAATAAAATCGAGCCCTTATGCGTGACCTTATGCTTAAACACCCCGAATAATTTTTCGTTTAAATTATATTTTTTAATGCCGTAATGATAATACAGGCCGGCCTGCGCGCCCCAGCAGATATGAAACGTGCTGTGGACGTGCGTCTTGCTCCACTCCATTATCTCGCATAATTCAAGCCAATAATCTACGGCCTCAAATTCTAATTTCTCGACCGGCGCTCCGGTTATAATCATCCCGTCAAACCGCTCATGCTTTAAGTCTTTAAAATTTTTATAAAAAGCCTGCATGTGTTCTATAGGCGTGTTCTTAGGCAAGCGGTTTACGCTCATGAAATTTAATTCAATCTGCAATGGCGTGTTGCCGAGTAAACGCGCTAATTGCGTCTCAGTTGCAATTTTCGTGGGCATTAAATTTAAAATTAAAATCCGCAGCGGCCTTATGTCCTGCGTCAACGCGCGGCGTTCATTCATCACAAATATATTCTCGTTCTCCAAGACCTGCGCCGCCGGCAAGTCTCCAGGTATTATCACCGGCATTTTTTATTAATATCTCAGCTCCGTTCGCGTTAAAAAATTTTAAATATAATATCACAAATTTAAAATTTAAAAATTTTCACCAAGCGCCTTAATAAATTATAAAAAATCTCTCTTGCCATAAAATTAAATTTTATAACAAGAGAGATTAAAAAAAATTTTTATTTTATTAATTAAATTAATTTCCCATAAACTCCTCCATCGTTGCGCTGTGCTCAGAATTTATTCCGTCGCGCCGCAGCACAACTCTTACTGTCTCAAATATAATTTTCCAGTCATTCATGAAAGTTATATTATCTACATATTTAATATCCCATTCAAATTTTTCCGGCCATGATATAGCATTTCGGCCATGGACTTGAGCTAAGCCGGTGAACCCCGGCCTGACTTCGTGACGCCGCGCTTGATGCGCCTTATATCTTTCTAAATATCTTACTAACAGCGGCCTCGGCCCGACTATCGACATCTCGCCGCTAATTATATTCACAAGCTCCGGCAGCTCATCAAGCGATGCCGCCCGCAAAAATTTTCCCGTCTTAGTCAAGCGCATTTCGTCCGGCAATAACTCACCGTTTATATCTCTTGCGTCAGTCATGCTGCGAAATTTATATAATTTAAAAATTTTGCCGTTCAAGCCGGGCCGCTCTTGTGAAAATATTACAGGCTTACCTAATTTTATTCTAACTATCAAAGCAATTATTAAAATCACAGGCGATAAAATTATTAAGGCTATTAAAGCCAGCACAAAATCCTGAACCCGCTTTACATACCTTTCATAAAAGCCTTTATATTTATGCATTTTAAATTTAATTAAAGCAGCGTTTAATAATCTCTATAATTTTATCCTGCTCTTCAGGCGTGATTTTATTGTCGCTCGGCAAGCACAAGCCCCGATTAAATATATCTGCTCCGACATCAAATTTTATATCTTGCTTAATATACGCGTTGCTGTTCGCGCGGCCTGAGCCTCCAGCCGTAATAAACTTATGCATTCTGTAAATCGGCTGCATGTGCATCGGCTTCCAAATTGGCCGGCCCTCAGCATTAAAAGCGCTCAACGCCTCCAAAATTTCGCTCGGCGAACTCTTGCCCTTCTCGCTTATATATAAGCTCTCAGTCTCAGACCGCACAAACTTGCTCATCGCGTCTTGCTCTATAATTAAGCAGCTCAGCCAAAAATTCGGCTTAGAATTTTTAATATCATACGGATTTATGCTGACGGGCAAATCTTTTAGGCCGGCTTTATATCTTTCATAAATCGCTTGCTTTTGCGCGATATGCTCGTTTAAATAATTCAGCTGGCCGCGTATCACTCCGGCGATTATATTGCTCATTCTGTAATTATAGCCAAGCTCTTCATGCTGATACCAGGCCGCCGCCTCGCGGGACTGCGTTGACCATTTTCTAATTTTATTTGCGTCGCTCTCGTCGTCGCACAATAAAATTCCGCCGCTGCTGCCCGTGATAATTTTATTCCCGTTAAACGACAATATAGAAATATCTCCGAAGTTTCCCGTCTGCACGCCCTTATATAAAGCCCCGAACGACTCCGCCGCGTCCTCGACTATTAAAGCATTATGTTCACGCGCAATTTTTCTAATCTCGTCAACCTTGCCCGGCGTTCCGTATAAATGCGCCGTAACTATTAACTTTACATCAGGATATAATTCAAAGGCTTTGCTTAAAGCTTCAGGGCTCATGTTCCAAGTGTCAGGCTCTGTATCAATAAAGATCGCCTCGCCGTTTTCATACGCAATAGGATTTACAGTCGCGTCAAAAGTCATGTCAGACGCAAACACGCGCTTTCCCTCTAAAACTCCATGACCGGCTTGAGCTTGCCCGTATAATTTTTCGCCGCATAATTTTAT
>JAFUXM010000106.1 GCA_017470785.1 Synergistaceae bacterium | reverse complement strand
GAGAGCGGTGCGGGCAAGAGCAGCGTTGTCAGTGCGCTTGAATTGCTGGCAGGGCAGCGCGGCAATTCGCAGATAATTAAGTCCGGCGAGACGCAGGGCAGCGCCGAGGCCGAGCTGATCACAAGCTTAAATTTTTATGACTTAGACGAGGATTTAAGGCCGCTTAATTCTAAACTTAATTTAAAGCGCGTGATATTAAACTCGCGGTCGTACTCGTCACTGCAGGGCGTGCGTGTGCCGTTGAGCGAGTACAGCAAGGCTGCAAGCAAATTAATTCACATTCAAAGCCAGTTTGCCCAGCTTGAATTGCTTGATAATAATAAACAGCTTGAGATGCTGGACTTGCGGATTAAAAGCGATATTAAATTAAAATTAATTAACGCGTTCGACGCAGCGAGCGGTAAAGCTCAAGAGCTTAAAGATTTAAAGAAAAGAAGAGCAGAGATCGAGAGCAAGTATGCTAACGCAACTCAAGTTTTAAATTTAGTCAAGGCAGCGCGGCCTGAGCCGGGGCTTGAGCTTAAGCTTGAAAATGATCTGCGTGATATATCGCAGAATTTATTGAAGCGTGAAAAATTAATTAATAATATTAATAAATTATTCGGCGGCATGAGCGAGCAGGGTTTATTAAGCGAGCTGCGAAATATTTTTGAAGAGCTGAATATTATAAAAGATGAAGATGTTAATAACGCGCTGAGTGTAATTGAGGATGCGGCTGAAAATTTACGCGCAAATATAGCAAGTAAATTTAAAAGCGACGAAGAATATTTAGCCGAGCAGGAAGAGCTTGAAGAGCGTTTAGGAGTATTAAGGAAGTTAAAGCGGCTGTCGCAGTCTCATAACGAGAGCGAGTTAATTAGTTATTGCAATGAGGCGGCGAAAAATTTAGAGTGGCTTGAGCATAGCTTTAATGAGCTTGAAGATTTGTCTAAGCAGGCGTTGAGCTTGAAGAAAGAGGCTAACGCGCTGGCGTTAAGTTTGCGCTCTGAACGCAGAGCGGCCGCACATGAGCTTGAAATAGCCGTTAATAATATATTAAAAGATTTGGCCATGGGCGACAGCGAGTTTAAAATTAATTTTAAAGAATTAAATAAATTAAGGCGGACCGGAGCGGACGAGATAGAGTTTATATTGAGTTCGGGAGCGCGGACTGGCCGCATAGATAAAATTGCGTCGGGCGGCGAACTCAGCCGGTTGTTATTAGCGCTGCAATTATCTTTAAATAATAAAGCAGAGCCAGCCTCGCAGAGCTTAGATTTAAATTTAAATAATTTTTTGCCGCAGACTTTAGTCTTTGATGAGATAGAGGCCGGTCTCGGGGGCAAGGCGGCTGTACTGTCGGGATTGAAGCTCAAAAAATTATCTGAAAGCTGCCAAGTAATATTAGTCACTCACGAGGCGTCAATAGCGACGCTCGGCGATGCGCATATTAATATCACGCGTGATAATGCAACAGGCTTGACTGTGATTAAAAATATTTCGGGTCATGAGCGGGTGCGTGAGATCGCAAGAATGCTGTCTGGTTCGCCGGACTTAAGCGAGGCTCAAGAACACGCAAGAAAGTTATTAAAAGTTTTATAAAAGATAAATTATAAACGGGAGTGAATTTAAATGCAGAGTAAAATTACTAAGTGCGTATTTCCTGTTGCCGGTCTGGGCACGAGATTTCTTCCTGTTACTAAAGAACTTGCCAAAGAGATGCTGCCGCTTGTGAACCGCCCGATTATATCTTATGGCGTTGAAGAGGCGCTGGCCTCGGGCTGTCATGAAATAATTATGATCACAGGCCGGGCCAAGCGCTCAATCGAAAATTATTTTGATAGGTCATTTGAGCTTGAAGAATTATTGAAGTCACGGGGCAAGACCGAGCTGTACGAGATGATGTTAAAAATTTCTAATATGGCTGAGATATTATTTATCCGGCAGCGGGAGCCGTTAGGGCTTGGCCATGCTGTGCTGTGCGCCGAGCCGGTGTGCGGCAATGACTTCTTTGGCGTTGCCTTGCCCGACGACGTGTTTATAAACGAACATGACCCGGTCTTAGCGCAGTTAATAAAAGTTCATGACAAGATGGGCGGCAGCATCATAGCGCTTGAAGAGATCGAGCCGGAAAACGTATCGCGCTACGGCATAGTCAAATCGCAGTTTGAAATTCATGATGAAAGTTTTGACAGCGGCATCCATAAAATTATAGACATGGTCGAGAAGCCGGATTTAGATAACGCACCGAGCAATTTAGCTATCATGGGACGCTATATACTATCGCCGTCTATATTCCCGATTTTAAGGGAACAGCAGGCCGGAGCAGGCGGCGAAATTCAGCTTACTGACGCGATTAAAACTTTATGCGCTCAAGAGCCGGTCTGGGGATTAGTCTATAAAGGCCGGCGCTTTGACTGCGGCACTCAAAAAGGCTGGCTTGCGGCCAACGTCCAACTTGCCCTCGAAGACCCGGATTTAAGAGACGTGATATTAAATATAGTTAAATAAATAAAATTTAAATAAAAAACGCAAGCGGGAGAAATTATTTAATTTTTCCCGCTCGTTTATAATTAATTATTAAATTTTTAGCATTTGCTGATGATTGTATTATAATAAACATGTACGCCAGCGGACGTGCACTTCTCTAAAACATAAAACTAATTCATTTTAAAGCTGCTTGCCCTAAAAATAATTATACAGCGAAATAATAT
>JAFUXM010000105.1 GCA_017470785.1 Synergistaceae bacterium | reverse complement strand
GACTTTAGAATATTGGCATGAAGGGCACACGTTGGCACAGACTAAGAAAGTCTTTAGAGTGTCAGCAACAACAATATATACGTGGGAAAATCAGTTAAAGAAGGAAGGAAACTTAAAAAGCATCCTGTAAGGTGTTCGTTTAAAAAGATTGATCCTGAAAAATTAAGAGCCTTTGTTAAAGAGCATCCTGATGCTTATTTGCGCGAAATTTTCGCGCTGCACTGACAACGCCGTCATGATTGCGATGGCCGGCAAAAATAATTTTGACAGAGGAGTTAAGAGCGATTTAAATTTAGCACCTGAGCCTGCTTTAAATATTTAAATTTTAAAAAATTATAAATCAGCCGGAGCATTAAAAAATTTTTTGCCCCGGCTGGTTATTTTATTAATTTTCTTCGCGAACAATACGCCGACGGGTTATTTTATTATTTTGCAGTCGTCAAGAATGATGTCCCGACCTCTTTTTAGTAGAGCAAAACCTCTAATGGTGACTACATCTCCCACGTCTAAATCGACAAGCTGCTTTGCATTAGCCGCCGTGAATATAAATTCAAAAGAGCGGTCGCCCTGAGCTATCAGAACATAGCCATTGCCCTTAGCTTCTTCTATCCTGAGAACTTTACAGCCAGTAACAGTAACATATTTGTCCTCATAAAGTCTTTTAAATTTTAAAGAGTTGTTAGCTTGATCTGTGAAATCCTGCCACGACACAGTTCCGGCGTCCTCAGCGGCATAGGACAAGCCAGCCAAGACAAGCATAAATAAAACTGCACATAAAAACTTTTTCATGAATAAGCCCTCCAAGTTCTAAAAGTTACTTCGAGACCGATTTTATCAAAAAAAATAGCAAGAACCATTTTACGTAAAAATATATAAGCAATTCGCACAATAAAACAAAACAGCCGCTTAAATTAATTTAATTAAGCGGCGCTATTTTTTATTTAATTTAATTTATTATAGCTAACAGCTGCTCAGCGATCTCTATTAATTCATTTAAATTATCTGTGTATAACTCTAAATTTAATACAGCATTATTATTTAATTCTATTGCTAATACATCAGGCAAAAAATTATTGCGCTCGTATATAGCTCTATGGCCATTAATTTTTAATTCTCTATACTCGCCCTCAGCCGACATGACTGCCTTGCTATGTGCATTGCCGGCGCTGTAATTTAATCCGCCTTGCCCCGTAACTAAATTTATTTCTAAAATTTTATTATTAGCTTTATAAATTTTATTGAGCCATATTCCGAACTTCGCCGCGCTGTAGCTTGCATCTAAATTTTTGACTCGCTCGCTTGACTTAAGCCATGTAATATTATTCACATTAAATTCATCCGGCAAATTAAATGCAAGCGCAGCACTGTTCAGCGCAAATATTAAAATTAAAATTATTATTATAAATTTTTTAAGCATGATTTTATTTTTTAATAAATTTCTCGTACTCGGCGGCAAGTGCCTTAATGCTTATCGATCCAGGGCCTATGTCATTCTCACCGGGCTCGACCAGCTCGAGCGACAGATTAACGTCGTTCCATCCGAAGCCGGCGTCGCCCAACTCAGTCATGAATTTATTATAGAACCACTCGGTGTCCTTAGTTGCCCTTGAGTCTCGATACAAAACTTTTATCTCGCACGGCCACGTGAAGCGCCGCAGCCTCTTCCACTGGGGCAGATAGACGTGTACGTCACTTATAACGCCGCTCCTAATCCTCGGCATGAACACGCGTATTAATGATTCAACAGCCTTCTCGTCCCTGTCCCGTCTCGTAATATAAACGGCCATATACCCACCTTCTTTTATGCAAATAAAAAATTTTAATTTAATTATAAATCATAAAATATTTTTAAAAGCTCTTTGCCGCCTTCCTCAAGCCCTAACAGCGACGGTCTGCTTAATATGCCCTCAGATATTTCGATAAGCTTTATATTCTGCATATCAAAAATTTTTCCCCACGGCCTTGCCTTTACGTCGTTGATGCTTGCAGTGTTCATTGCGCCCTGCTGAATGATATAAATATTTATATTATTTAAATTCTTTAATATATTCTCAAGGCCAAACGGAGCTCTTGCGCTGCCCTTTCGCAGCGGCTCGGTCTGACTGGCTATATTAATTCCGCCGGCGAGTTCTATTAAGTGCGCAGCCCACGAGTCCGGCGCACAGGTGTTAAGCTCACGGCTCGTCGCCTCGACAAATACGCGCGGCGCAGCTTTGCCCTTGCTCAACGCATCGCTTCGTAAATCTTTAATATTATTAATTAAATTTCTAAATTTGCTCACGGCCTGCTCCGGCTCTATCTCTAAGATATTTGCAAGCTTGATTAAATATTCTTCAAAGTTAGACCAGCCCGGCGTGTCCAAGCTGAAGACTTTTACGCCGCCCTGCCGTAACACGTCTGACAGTGTGGGATTAAGACGCTCAGCAAGCCGCCGCGTGATAACTATGTCGGGCTTCAATGCTAAAAATTTCTCTGCGCCGTCACGCGGCGAAAATTTTTGCAAATTTAAATTTAAATTATCATTCTCAGATACGCCGATTAAATAATCTTCGCAGCCCAACGCAATTATATTATCAGTATGCCCCGGGTATAACGATATTATTCTCAACGCCTCAGCTTGATTAATATTAAGCGCAAATATAAATATTAATAATAAAATTACTCGGCAAACGCGCGCCACATTACATCGCCCCTTTGATTAAAATATGCTTCAAAATTTGCGTTATATAAATTTCTTAAAATATTTAAATCTAAATTTTTAATTTCGCCCTGCGAGATAAGTTCGCCGGACTTTAACGCTAAATAATAATCCGAGAACTCAAGCGAAGTGTTAATATCATGCACAACTACTATTACAGTTTTATTCTCAAGTTTTACCAGCTCACGCAGTAATTTAAAAACTTTCGCGGCCTGATTGGGATCAAGAGCGCTGGTCGGTTCGTCAAGCAATAACACCGGCGGGTCTTGAGCCAGCACGCACGCAATTAAAACCCGCTGCGCTTCGCCGCCCGACAGCGACATTATATTGCGCGTTAATAAATGCTCTATCTCAAGTCTCTTAGCCGCGTTAATAATTAAATTCTCGTCTTCAGGCTTCATGCGGTCAAATAAATTTTTGTGAGGCAGCCGCCCCATTGCGATAACTTCCCATACGCTGAACGGATAAGCCGGCCGGAAATTCTGCGGCACAACGCCTATTAACGCGCCGATATTTTTGCGTGACAAGCTTTTAATTTCTTGATTATTTAATTTCACGCTGCCGGTATAAGCCTGCAGTCCCGAGAGCGTGCGCAGAAGCGTACTTTTACCGCTGCCGTTCGGCCCGATTAAAGATATTAACGCCCGCGATTTTATCTCAGCGCTAATATTTTTTAAAATCTTTTTATTATTGCCATAGCTAAAATCTAAATTATTTATCTCAAAGCAAATATTATTCATGCTTAATTCCCCTTGCCTCTTCTAATCAGCAGCCAGCAGAAGAACGGGCCGCCGATTAAAGCAGTCAGCACTCCGACCGGCAGTTCGCCCAAGTTCTGCGCTGCGCCGTCCGCACCGGCCAATAACACGCCGCCGGCCAAGCAAGATAACAATAATAACGGCCTGTGAGCCGGACCGGTAAATATTCTCAGCAAGTGCGGCACTACAAGTCCTACAAAGCCTATAATTCCAAACGAACTTACGGCTGCCGCAATGCCCAATGACGTAACTATTAATAAAATCACGCGGACTTTCGTCTCGTCAATGCCTAAAGCTGCGCCGCGCTCTTGGCATAACGACATTGCGTCAAGCATCGGCGCATAAGCGAACGCAAATATTAAAACTAATATTAATGCTCCCCAGGCTGCAAGAGCCGAATTAAAATTTGCGCCGCTGAAGCCGCCCATCAGCCATAAAACTATTGCGCCGAGCTTATCATCTGCAATGGCCTTCAAGAAAGTTACGCCGGCTGATAAAACTGCATTAGCGACTATGCCTGCTAAGACTAACTGCGAGCTGCCGCCGCGGCTGCGCCATGCAATAAAGCCTACGCAAGCAAGCGATGCCATCGCGCCGATAAAAGCCGCAGGCGTTACTATAAATGAACTCGTGCCGAATAATAATCCTATTGCACCGCCGAACGCTGCACCGGCTGCTATGCCCAGCGTGTAAGGTTCGGCCAATGGATTTGACAGCAAGCCTTGCAGTACTGCCCCTGAGATGCTTAACAGCCCGCCGGTTGCAACAGCCGCAAATAATCTCGGCAGCCTGACGCTGCGGATAACTAACGCCTCGGGCGAAAATCTTTCGGCCTCGTCAAGCCACGGCGAGAGCAAGTGCAGCACTCTAACAAACTCTATCTCCCAGTCGCCCTTGCTTATCCGCCAGACAGCAATGATTAACAGCAAAATTATTAAGCTAATAGCCGTCAGCAAAATTCTGCGCCGCGCATTCGCCCGGTATAAACTTATCGCGTTTAAATTATTATTATTTATATTCATTTAAACTAATCAGCTCCTCGAGCTTGAAATTAAATTCGCTTTCTAATAATTTGCCCAGCAGGCACACCGGCAAGCCGACTACATTAAAATAGTCGCCGTGAATTTCTTCTATTAATAAAGAACCCTTGCCCTGAATTGCATACGCGCCGGCCTTGTCCATGCACTCGCCGGAATTTGCATACGCTAAAATCTGCGCATGGCTCAAGGCTCTAAATTTAACGCGCGTTCTCTCAAAGCTTGAAATTAATTTATTATTAAGGCTTAATGCTAAGCCGGTCATGACTTCATGCTCACGTCCCTGCAGCGTCTCGAGCATTGCAACCGCATTATTAAAATCTTTCGGCTTGCCCAGAATTTTATTATCTATAACAACTATCGTATCAGCTGCTATGACAAGCGAATTTGAAAAATTTTTGCTCACTGCCTCGCACTTAATCCGCGCAAGTCTCTCGCATAATTTTTCAGGTTCTTCATCCGGCAAAATTTGCTCGTTCACATCGGGCTTAATTACTTTAAAATTCAGTCCCAGTTCGCTTAATAAAAACTTGCGCCTCGGACTGCCCGACGCAAGATAAATATTTAAATTTAAATTATTTATGATAATCGCCCCGTAAATAAAATTTAATTTATTATAAATTAAATTTATTTTATTAAAATAATGTAAAATAAATTATTATTTAACGAGGGGGAATTTGGAAATGGGAATGACGATGACGCAAAAGATTCTTAGTGTTCACGCAGGGCTTGACGAAGTGCACGCAGGGCAATTAATACAGGCCAAGCTTGATTTAGTTCTCGCTAATGACATTACGGCGCCGGTATCGATCAACGAGTTTGAACGCGCAGGCTTCGATAAAGTCTTTGATAAATCTAAAATAGTATTCGTGATGGATCACTTCACGCCCAATAAAGATATTAAGAGTGCTACGCAGTGCAAGCAGTGCCGGACGTTCGCGCGCAAATTTGATCTTGAAAAATTTTACGATGTCGGCGAGATGGGCATTGAACATGCGCTGCTGCCTGAGAAGGGACTTGTTGCCCCGGGCGATGCGATGATCGGCGCGGACT
>JAFUXM010000104.1 GCA_017470785.1 Synergistaceae bacterium | reverse complement strand
GGGTATCAGGCTGTTTGACGAGTGGACGGCTTTAAATACAGGCGCATTAAACGGGGCTTTAATATTTTTAAGCTCAAAAGATTATATTACTGACTATGATAAAAAATTGAACGTGAATAAATACGTTTATGAAGTCAGGCGTAAATATTGGCATGAGCTTTTTGACCGGCCTGAAATTAGGCGCAGAATGACGTCTAATCTTTATTACGATTATCATTCGCAGCTAAATACTTTTGCCGATTATGATTTTTCATTCTTTAATATAAATACGCTCATGATAGACATTATGAAAAATCTTGTCGGCGGGGTAGAAGAGTGCATAATAAAATTATTTGACGAGCTGTCGCGCAAATATGCGTGGGATGAAGAAGCGCCGTATAATATTCACTATTACGACGGCTGGGCGACTAATAAGAGCTGGTATATAAATAAAAAAGTCATACTGCCGATAGACGCGTGGAATCACTTCAGGTACAGTGACGAGCTAAATTTAGCTTTAAACGTGAAAGAAAAAATAGCGGATATTGAAAAGGCTTTGGCATTTTTGAACGGCGAGAAATTAGAGAGCGGCGACTTATTGGGGCGGCTGCGCGAGGCTGAGATAAACGGCATAACAAAAAACATTCAGCTAAAATATTTCAACGTGACGTTCTATAAAAAAGGCACTTGCCATATCACGTTCACGAACGAGAAATTATTAAAGAAATTAAACATATTTGGAAGTCAGCGCAAGAACTGGCTGCCCAAGGGCTATGGCCGCAAGCATTATAAAGAATTCACGCCAGAAGAACAGCGCGTAATAGACAGCTTCGAGGGTGCGTTAAGCTATGAACAGACTGTTCAAGAGGCGCAGTATTATTTATTTGAAGCCCGGCAGGCAGTTCCGGCATTACATGAATAGAAAAGAAAGGTTGTGAGATTGAATGAGCCGTTATTCATACGTTCATACTCAGATTTGGAAAGATAAAAAATTCAGAGCATTAAGCGAGAGTTCTAAATTACTTTATATTGCCATGCTCACTGCGCCGAACTCCAATATGATTGGACTTTATGAGTGGCCGGTTGCTTATGCTATTCATGACTTAGGCGAAGGTTGGACTGAGCAGAAATTTTTTGAATGCGTCAACGAGATAGAGGCTCAGGGCATGGGGTATTACGACCGCGATAATGAAATAGTCTTTATTCCTAATTTTTTAAAAGATAATCAGCTTAACACGATAAAGCAGATTATAGGCGGCGGAAATTATTTTAATAAACTGCCCTCAACGTATTTATTTGTAAAATTTTTATCCGCATGGACAACGTTTATCGATACTCCTCTTAAAATTCGTTTAACCGGTCGTGAGGATGAGAGCGCTCAAAAGTCATTAAAAACTGCTGAAAAAATTTTAACTAACATAAAAGACCGTGCTGCAGAATTTAATTCAAGCTCTATTGATAGCAATTCTAATGAGTATGCAACTACTATTGATACCCCTATCGATAGCCTATCGATAATACCTGGGCATGTACATGGACATGGACATGTACATGGGCAAAAAGATAAAGACTCTTCGGTATCTGCTGACGCAGACACCTTGGAGTTGGAGGCAGCTGATAATGAACTTCTAAGCGGTACGCAGGTAGTAGCAACGCAAGAGAAGACGGGCTGCGAGGTTGAACTTACCGATACGAAAGCGCCCCCTTGCACCATCACGCTCAAAGAGCTTTTAAGCCTGTGGAACGAGATATTGACGCCGCTTAACTTTCCGCAAGCCTTAAAAGCCACACCGGCGCGCGAAAAAGCATTCAAAGCACGGCTAAACGCGCTCAAAGAACGATGCAGCGCGGACTGGTGGCGCGGAATTTTAAACAAACTCGCTGCGTCAAATTTTATGCTCGAAAGCGCTAAAAATAAAGCTAATTGGCTGACGCTTGACTGGCTGCTGAATGAAAATAATCTCGTGAAAATCTGCGAAGGCAAATACGACAACCGGCCTAAAAGCACGCAAGAGCCGCCGTACAGCTTTGACGAGGCACTGTCAAGACTTAACCAGCACAAGCCGCCAACTTTCGACGAGGCTATGAGGCGTTACGGCTTTGGCTTTAATGGCACAAATTCCGAAGTTATCGACGTGACTGCGCAAGTGAGGGGTATAGCATGAGACGCGAGGATTTTCAGGAGTTTCATGCGCTTATGCAGCAAGCATTAGACTTAACCGTCATGCCGAACGGCAAAGACCCTGAGCGTACGATTACGATGCTATTCGCAGCGCTTGGCCAGCATGATTTAGGCCTTGTGCGGCAGGCTGTGATAGAGCATTGCCGCACTGAAAAATTTTTCCCGATGCTTGCAGATATTACCCGGCGCATAGACGGCACTGCAGAAGAGCGGGCAGCTTTGGCTTGGGCGTCAATTCGAGAAGCAATACGCCGTCATGCAGGCGACTCGATAAAATTTGCAAGTCCGGCGATGCATTACGCGATACAGCAAATGGGCGGCTGGATTAAGCTATATAACCTCAGCAGCCGCGAGCTTGACTTTCGTGAAAAGACTTTTGCGATGTTTTACTCGATCGGCGAGCGTAAGGCATCATGGGATGGCACGAACGGCAGCTATAAAGTCCCGCAGTATTTTTTAGGCGAGTGCGACCTGCATAACAGGCTAAACGGCTACGAAGATATTGTCCCAATCAAAGTAATAGAAATTGAGACAGGCGGCAAAATTGATGTTATAATGTTAGAAAGCCGTGAGCGAAGACCTGAATTAAAATCGCAGAATGATATAAAACAGCTCACGCAGAAGATAGCTAAAATAGTTTAGACCGTACCTTTTTCCGTACCACTTAAAAAACTTAAAAATCAATAAAATTAGTTGATATAAGTATTTAGCTTAAAATTTCGAATCCTCTGTCCTCCGCCAATGAGAAATTAAAATTAATTAAATATAATTAAAAGCTCGCTGAAAGGCGGGCTTTTTTCATGTTTAGCAGTTAAATCTAATTAAATTGAATTAAATATAATTAAGCTGTAAAATGTACACAAAGGGGCACACAATATAAAATATAGTCAAAACACTTAATAAGGTATATAATAAATTTATGTATGATGCTAAATCATTAGCTTATAGAAATGAAGGACACACGCTGGCTCAGACTAGTAATGTTTTTGGAATTTCGATTAATACGATACGCAAGTGGAAAAAAGTTAGTTAAAGGAAGAAGGAAATTTTAATAGACGTCCCATACAGCGCAGATTCAGAAAAATCGATCCCCAAAAATTGAAAGATTATGCAGC
>JAFUXM010000103.1 GCA_017470785.1 Synergistaceae bacterium | reverse complement strand
TGCCGGAAGATTTAGAGAATTTAAATTTAAATAATATATTTCATAAAATCTTAGCTAAGCATCTTTCGCATCAGGCCAAGCTTAAGGAAATATTACAGTGCTGGGGTGAGATAGTCGGCGCTGGGCTTGCTAAGCACTCAAGCTTTTATGACTTGTCTAAAAATATTTTATATATCTGCGCTGACAGCTCGGCGGCAAGATATAAGCTAATGGCCATGCGCAATAGTATAAAGCGAGTGATTAAAGCCCGATGGGATCTTGAAGTCTTAGATATTAGAGTTGCTGCCGGAAATTTAAATAATTTTAATTTAAATAAAGATAATGTTGTTAAGCGTGAAGATAAGCCGGTGATTTTAAATCAGGACGAGCTGAATTTTTTTAAAAATAAAATTAACGCGAAGATAGAGACAGAGAATTTAGATAATATAACGCCGGAGACGGCTGAAGCAATAGCGCGTCTCCGGGCGGTTTATTATAAAAAATTTAAGAAATAATTTTAATTAAATAATCTTATTACGGCTTCGGGGACTTGATTGGCCTGAGCCAGCACGCTTGCGCCGGAGTCGGCCAATATTTTTAATTTCACGAAACTCACGGCTTCTTTGGCCATGTCAGCGTCGATAATACGGCTTCTCGCTGCGTTTAAATGCGAACTTGCATTAGATAAGTTCTCGATATTGCGGTCTAATGAGCCGATATAGCCGCCGATGCGCGTGCGCTGCGTGATGATTTTATCGCTGGCCGAGTCAATAAGCATCACGCTCTTAGCAGCGCTCTCACGGGTTGCGACGTTCACGTCTTCTATTCCTAAATTTCTTGCGGATATGCTGCCCATGTCAAACGCTGTGCTCTCGCCTGAATTAGCGCCGGTCTGAAAAGTCAGGCCGTTGTCAGCTATGTGTATCATGCCGGTGAACACGCCGCGTGAGACATCATATTTTTTATTTAAATCATCCCACTCGGCAGTAATGCCGGTCATAGCGCCGAACTCGACGTCGATATTATCGTGAATTACGCGCTGAATTTTATTGCCCGTGATTTTTATATCTTGAAAGTTATTTAAATATTCGCCCGTGTGAGCATCTTTAACTGATACAGTAAACTCGCTCTCGCTTGAGGCTTGCAGCGTGTTAAATCCCAATGCTTCGATAAGCTCGTGGCGGCCTGCGAAAGTAAGTTCACCGGCCTTGCCCGGTATGATACTGCGCACAACAAGCGTATTTGCAACGGCCTCTGACGTGTTATCGCTGCCTGAAGCTATGACAGCAAAATTATCTGGATTATCGGCGTAAGCTGCTTGGCCTAAGCCGTAAGCTATTGCATCATTAATTTTTTTAGCTATCGCGTCTAAGCTGTCATGCTTATATAACGTCACGTTCGCGCTTTTATCATCGCCCTGAATTATCTTTAAATTCTGCGGATTTTCGAGCATGTACTTGCCTTCAAGCGTCAAGAAATTTCTAATATACTCAAAGCCTAAATTATTTGACTCGTCGCTCTCGGGCACTGTCTCAAGTATATTGCTCTTTAATATTTGCGACTTGCCGGGGTTTACGGCTGCTATCTGAAATATATAATTGCCCTCTGAATTATTAACAATATTGCCGAACTCGTCGCGCTGAGCTATCGAACCGTTGATATTCGCCTTTAAATTCAAGCTGCTCGACGACCATAACGCGTCCGGCGATCCGTCAAGCAATTTCTTAGTGTTAAAGTGCGTAGTCTCAGCAATATGATTTATCTCAGCTCTTAAATCATTTATCTCAAGCTGTATGAACTCGCGGTCGTTGGACGTTAAAGCGTCGCTCGTAGCATAGACTGCAAGCTCGCGCATCCTGTCCAGTATGCCCTGCGTGTCGCCTAACGCACCTTCAGCTGTCTGCAATAAAGATATTACGTTCTGGGAATTTTGCGACGCCTTGTCCATGCCGATTATCTGCGAGTTCATCTGCTCGCTGATGCTCAGACCGGCAGCGTCGTCAGCCGCGCTGTTCACTCCTTTGCCGGAGGCAAGCCTTAATACAGATTTATTAAGAGCATTTGCAGTATTATCAAGCAAGTTGTATGCTCTCAAAGCCGGTATATTAGTGTTAATCATCATGTCTCAGTCCCTGCCCTTCTGCCTTATTTTTAATTAATCAACTCTTATATTATATATTAATTAATTAAATTTAAATTTTTATCTGTTTATGAGGCTTAGGACAGACTGGGGAACTTGATTAGCCTGCGCCAGCATACTTGTGCCGCTCTGAACTGCTATTTGCATTTTAATAAAATTCAGCGTCTCTTTTGCTATATCAGCATCTCTAATTCTGCTCTCCGCAGCGGTGAGATTAGAGATAGAGTCGGCTAAGTTCTCGATAGTATGCCCCATTGAGTCGATATACGCGCCGATCTTCGCCCGTTGAGTTACGACTTTGTCAAATGCGCTGTCGATAAGCGTTATAGAATGCTGCGCTAACTCGCGGGTCAACACGTTCACGCCGTCAACGCCTAAAGCACTTGAAGACATATCGCCAAGATTTATATTAACTTCATCGCCTTGATTAGCGCCGGTCTGGAATACAATTCCGGTCTCGGCCAAGTGAAGAGTGCCGTTATAGATGCCGCTTGATAAGTCAAATTTTTTTTCATTATCATTCCATACGGCATTTACTCCGGCCATTGCATCAAACTCGACCTCAAGATTTTCATGAATTACGCCGCCTGAGATTTTATTTTTAGTAAGTTTTATATCGTCGGCTATGACGCTGCCTGTGTGCGCATCAGTGACTTTGATATTATACTGGCTGTCCAGCGCCTCTTGAATAGTATTTAAGCCCAGTGCGTTTATAAGCGCTTCATCGCCAGAGAAACTTAACTCACCGGCGCTGCCTGCTACTGCAGTGCGGACTAATATATTCGCGTATGTAGCGTAAAAAGTCTTGCCGTTTTGCGTCACCCTCGGCTCTTTGTTTAGTATAGCCTCTGACGTACCGGCCGTCCCGTCTGAAACAGTGCAGAATTTAGAGCTGTCATCGACATAAGCGGCTTGGCCTAAGCCATTTGCGATTGCATCATTAATTTTCTTGGCAATATCTTTAATCTTCTCGTGTCTATAAAGCGTTACGTTCGTGCTTTTACCGTCGCCCTGATTGATAGTTATAGTCTGGGGCTGTTCGAACATGAACTTGCCTTCGGACGTGTAGAACTGGCTTATGTCCTCAAGCGTGGCCGGCACTTCGAGCCATGTCTTAGCCAACGCCGGTGTAGGCCTTGCAGCAGGTGTTTCAATATCTGCGTCAAGATTTTTATTCACGGTGAGATTAGCAGTAACTGGGCCTGAGCCGATGTCCTCTGAACTTGAGCCGCCGTGCCGCGCTGTCACCTGGCCTGATGCAATTAAGCCGGCTTTAATCGTGATATTAACAGTTCCTTCAGAGTGGCAGGCGCTGCCGATACCTGCGTTGCCCGTGACTGCCGCACCTGCGTAAGCCTCTACATAGCCGCCAGTGATCGTAATATCAGTTACATCCGATCTTGTGCCGCCGTGTGTGCCGTTGCCTATGCCGCATCCGCCGCCTGGGCCGTCAACTCCGCCGCCCTTAGCAATAATATGGCCGCCATTGATAGTTATAGTACCGCCGCCGCCTGCTGCGCCTGCGCTGCCATTGCCTGAATGGCCGCCGCCGATGCCCGAGCCATAATTAGCGCCGCTTGCCTCGATAGTGCCGCCGTTAATAGTGATAATTCCGCCTGTTGCATTAGCGCCGCCTGTACCCGAGCCGCCGATACCTGCGCCGCCGTTAACGCCGGAGTCGCCGCCGCCCTTGACAATCAAACTGCCGTCAGTGCTGCCGTCACCGCTCTTGCTGCTTAATATCATCTCAGCGCCGGCCGGCACTTCAAGTCCAGCCCGCCGCGCTCCGCTTATAAGCGTATTCTCATCCTGCAGATAAATATCAGCCTTAGCGCCGGGCTCAACGTAAAACGCGCACGCTTTCGCCGCATCCGTCTCAGCGCTTAAATCTATATTCACGCCGCTTAAAAATACCGTAGCGTCAGCGCCGGACTTAACGACAATTCGATTTGTAGTAACTTCGTCATCTTTAGACAAGACGTTATATATCCCATTGCCTGTGATATTAAGCACGCCGTCGGTAAAATTCCAGCCCTCGCCTGCAACCTCGTCCGCAATGTCAAGACTTTCATCTATATATATCTCATGAATAACATTCTTAGGAACTTTCACAGTAACGAGATTGCTTTTTAATACTTGAGCTTGGCCGGGGTCTGCCGTGATCTCGAAATTATAATTGCCCTCGTGAGCAACTTTCTGGCCGAACTGATCCAAACTTGAAATAGAACCTGTTAAATTCGCCCGTAATTTATCATCGCTTGCACTCCAGACAGCGCTTGTTGAGCCGTTTAATAATCTCTTAGTGTTAAAATGCGTCTCACGGGCAATGCTGTTGATCTCTTCTTTGAGGCCGCTGATCTCAAGCTGAATATAAAATCTGTCGTCAGTCGTTAAAGTATCGTTAGCTGCCTGAACGCTCAGCTCGCGCATTCTTTGTAATATGCTCTGCGTCTCGCCCAATGCGCCCTCGGCAGTCTGCAAT
>JAFUXM010000102.1 GCA_017470785.1 Synergistaceae bacterium | reverse complement strand
TAAAAATTTTAAAATTTAAAATTAAAATTTTGAAACTGGAGATGTTAGACTTGGCGGCGGGCGCAGCAGTTAAACCGTGGTGGCGGGATACAATAGAGACTATAGTATGGGCATTTGTTCTCGCGATGATAATTAGGACGTTTATCGTCCAAGCATTTTGGATTCCGAGCGGCTCGATGATCCCGACTTTAGAGATAAACGATCGTGTATTAGTCGCGAAATTTTGGAACTGGTTCGTATCGCCTTCACGAGGGTCTATATACGTCTTCCGTTATCCTGTTGACAAAGAACGCGATTTTGTTAAACGCGTTATCGCATTGCCGGGCGACGTAGTTAATATTAAAGACGGCATAGTTTATATCAACGGTGAGCCGATCGAAGAGCCGTATGTAAAGCATCACGATAATTTCACGATGCGGCGCAGCCATATCTTCCCTGAAATTCCGTTCACAGTGCCTGACGGCAAATATTTAATGCTGGGCGATAACAGGCCCAATTCTCAGGACGGGCGCTACTGGGGCTTTGTCTCTGACGAAGACCTGCGCGGTCCGGTCTTCTTTAGATATTGGCCTTTGTCACGCATAGGCATTCCTGATTAAATTATTAAATATTAAAATTAAAAATTAAAATTTAAATTGGCTCGAACAGTATGGTATCCCGGGCACATGGCTCGGGGCGGACGCAAACTCGCCGAGTTAATAGAGAAGCTTGACTTAATAATCGAAGTTCGGGACGCCCGCGCCCCGTTCTCCACTTCGTCGCCCTTGCTCGCGAAATTCAAAAAAATTAGGCCGGTGTTAAGCGTGCTGTCTAAGTCAGACTTGGCCGATCCCGATATAACTAAGCTATGGCTCGATAAGCTTGAAAATTCTTACGCAGTGAATTTAAAGCAGGACAAAGGCGTTAGCAAATTAAAGCGCGATTTATTAGCCCGCAAGCCCGCGCATAGAGAATTAAGATTAGCCGTGATGGGCATTCCTAATGTCGGCAAGTCGATGCTGCTTAACGCACTTGCAGGCAAGGCGCAGGCTCAGGTCGGCGGCATCCCGGGCGTGACGCGTTCGGTCAGCTGGTATAAAAATAACGGCTTATTAATAGTAGATTCGCCCGGGATTTTAGATCCGCATTCTGAACCGGGCGTGCATCAAGCTTTATCATGGCTCGGCTGCGCCAGAGCTGATATTTTAACCGGCGGCTTTGAAGCAGCTGCACTTGAATTAATAAATTATTTAAATTCTAAAAATTTATTGAATAAAGTGCTGAGCAAATGGGATTTAGATTTAAATAATTTTAATTTAAATGCAAGCTATGAGATTTTGGATTTAATCGGTCGGCGTTTAGGCTGCTTAATTTCAGGCGGCGCTGTGAACACTGAGTTGGCCGGCAAAAGATTTTTAGATGCATTTGCATCCGGCAAATTAACGCCGGTGTCGCTTGAAACGCCTTAATAAATTTTAAATTTTAATTTAATATGCGCGAAAATTTGTTATTTAATATAATAGATTCAAATATCTTCCCTAAGAGAGCAGATTTGCAGGATGCTAAAGATATACTGGCCGAGCTTGAGCAGAAATTTTTGATAGCCGGCACTGACGAGGCAGGACGCGGCGCATTAGCCGGCCCTGTGTGCGCCGCCGCAGCTTACTTAACGCATGATCAAGAGCAAGAATTATTAGCGCTCGGGCTTAAAGATTCTAAGAAATTAACGCAGAAGTCACGCGAGAAAATTTTTGCTGCTATGCAGGAGCTTGGAGTTTTATTCGCTTATAGCTTTGTAAATATTGAAGTTATCGAGCGCGAAAATATTTTAAATGCGTCGTTAAGCGCAATGCGCCGCAGTGTTTTAAAATTATTAAGCAAATTAAATAATAAAGATATTTGCGTGATAGTTGACGGGAATATGCGGATAAAAGATTTAAATTTAACGCAGTGGCCGTTAATCAAGGCTGATTTATTAATTCCGGCGGTGAGCGCAGCGAGTGTTATAGCGAAAGTCACGCGTGATAATTTGATGCTTAGGCTTGATGAGATTTATAAATATTATAATTTTGCGAAGAATAAAGGCTATCCCGTCAAAGAGCATATAGAGGCGATAAGGCGCTATGGCCTTTCGCCGGTTCATCGAAAATCTTTTTGCCGGAAAATAATTAATATTAAATAATTAATAAATTTATTATGGGAAAATATTTTGAGAGATTAAAACCTTATTACGTTGATAATAACTCTGCGGTTTATTTGTCAGATACTTTCGAAGCTTTGTCTGACATGATGCCGGAGAAGTTTGACATGATCTTTGCGGATCCGCCTTACTTCCTTTCAAATAACGGCATATCATGCAGAGGCGGCAAAGCTGTCTCGGTGAATAAAGGCGACTGGGACAGCTTGGACAGTGTAAAAGACAAGCATGAATTTAATCGTAAATGGATAAGTTTATGCCGTAAAGTTTTAAAGCTTAATGGTTCTATATGGATCAGCGGCACGCTGCATAATATTTATTCTGTTGGAATGGCGCTTGAGCAGGAAGGATTTAAAATTATAAATAATATCACGTGGCAGAAAACAAATCCTCCGCCTAACTTAGCCTGCAAATGCTTTACGCACAGCACCGAGACTGTACTGTGGGCTCAGAAGGATGATGCGAAAGCACGTCATTATTTTAATTATGAATTAATGAAGGAAATAAATGGCGGCAAGCAAATGAAGGATGTTTGGTCGGGTTCGCTTACGCCTCAGGTTGAAAAAGTTTTTGGGCGTCATCCTACTCAAAAGCCTTTATATTTGCTTGAGAGAATAATTTTGGCTTCAACGCATGAAAATGATATTATTCTGGATCCGTTCTGCGGCTCATCTACAACAGGGGTGGCCTGCAAAAAACTTAATAGAAATTATATAGGCATTGACAACAACGAAGAATATATTAAATTGTCAGTAGAAAGGCTGAAAAATGCGCAAGAACAGAGATTTTTCAAAATGGCTTGATACTTTCAGGCCGTCTATTAATTCTTATAATTATTACGCAGATTTTGAGAAGATTTATAGAAATGCTGAGCGTTTCAAAACAGAAATATTTGTATTAAATTCTATAATAGGCTCAAAAAATATTGAGCAGGACTTCGAGAAAATTTTAACTGAATATCCCAAGTGCATAAGGGCCGTGCCGATTTTATTAGCCGTCAGAAATTTTGAAATTTACTGTCAGGACGAGAACGGCGCTGTAAATTATGATTTTAAAAACTTTGCTAATTCTATTGAGCAATATAAATATTTTATGCGTAAGACAGGATTGTTTGATCTGTTGGAATGTCGTCTCCTGAATTTATATGACTATGTTAAAGGCGTTGAGACAGGTCTTGACTCTAACGGACGTAAAAATCGCGGAGGCAAGCAAATGGAAAATCTGGTTGAATTTTATTTAAAGAAATCTGGAGCTGAATATTATAAGGAAATATATCTGTCAGAAATAGAAAAAAAGTGGAAGATAGACTTATCGGCCATATCAGCTCAAGGAACGTCAGATAAGCGCTGGGATTTTGCTGTTAAGACTTTAAACAAAGTTTTTGCAATCGAAACAAATTTTTACACGGACGGCGGTTCTAAGCTAAATGAGATCGCAAGGAGTTATAAATTAATAGCTGAGAAGGCCAAGCAAATTAAAAATTTTGAATTTGTCTGGATAACTGACGGCAAAGGCTGGCTGAAAGCTCGTCATAATCTCGAGGAGACTTTTAAAGTCTTGGAAAATCTTTATAATATCTCAGACATGGAGAGCGGCATATTTAACGAGTTATTTGCAGATAATTAAAAGGAAGCTGGGTAAATGTTTGAATTTTCACTGGCATTGCTTGTCAATAACGAGATTATAAAATTAGCTAAGAAATTTAACTGGAAGGCCGTCAAGTGCGTTATGTTAAAGATTGGAATGATGAGCGCGCTTAGCCCTAAGCTTATATGCGCTGCGTTTAATCAAATCTCACGGGGAACTGTAACTGAAAATGCAAAGCTGTTAATCATGACTACGCCGTTTAAACTGCGCTGTAAAAATTGCAAGCAATATATTTACTCTGAGGAGAAGCAAAAGCTATGTCCCAGCTGCGGCGCATATGAGCTTGAAGCGCAGTCCGGCTTTGAGTTCTGCATAGAATTGCTTGAAGTTGAAAGTTAAAAAATTAAAAATTAAAAATTTGCGTGAAAAATGAGTAATTAGCATAATAGCATTTAAATTTATAAAGGTGGATAATATAGAGAAAAATTATGAAAGATGAGGCACGCGGGGAAATGCAAGAAGAAAAAGTTGATAAAAGTATGTCGCCTGTTCTGAAAAATTTATCGCCGAGGCAGCGGGAAGCAGCAGTCTATATAGACGGGCCGCTGTTAATTCTCGCCGGCGCTGGGAGCGGCAAGACCCGTGTGCTGACGCATAAAATTGCGTGGCTTATAGATGAGAAGATAGCCAAGCCATGGGAGATAACGGCCATGACTTTTACGAATAAAGCAGCCGGTGAGATGCGTGAACGTGTTGCAAATCTTGTTGAACACGGCGCTGAGTATGTGAAAGTCAGCACGTTTCACGCGTTCGGCCTGAAATTTTTATTTAGAAATGAAGAGGCAGTGCAGCGCATAACTGGATTGCAGAAAAATTTCACGGTGTTTGACCGGGCGGATTGCCGATCGCTGCTTGCAAGCGTTATGCAGTCTGTCGGGCTTAATCCTAAAGAGACAAATCCGGCGCTGGTACTTGAGGCCATATCGCGCGACTGGACAGCTTGGAGCGCATTTGAGCATCAGTCTATGTTAGAGGGCGCGTACTTAGAGGCATCAAAAGCTTATAGAAAGTTATTGCGCGAGCGCAACGCGGTTGACTTCGATGACTTAATGATTTTGCCGCTGGAAATTTTATCGCAGGACGAAGAAGTAAGATTAAAAGAGCAGAATGCGATTAAATGGCTCTTAGTTGACGAGTATCAGGACGTGAACAGGCCGCAGTATTTATTAATGAAATATTTAACTGGGCCTGACTGCATAGTAAATGTAGTGGGCGACCCTGATCAGGCGATATACGGCTGGCGCGGCGCTCAGGTTGGAATGATTTTAAATTTCGAGAATGATTTCAAGAGCGAGAATGTTAATCAGGCAGCGCCAAAGCAAATTATTTTAGACGAAAATTATAGATCAACTAAAAATATTTTAGCAGCGTCTAATGCTTTAATACGCAATAACACAGCCAGATTTAAGAAGACTTTAAAGACATCGCACAGCGAGGGCGAGAAAATTTATACGCTCATGGCCAACGGCGATTTTCAAGAGGCGGATTTTATAGCCAGCGAGATTAAGCGATTAGTTAATACTAAAGGCTACAGCTATAGTGACATAGCGGTTTTATACAGGCAGAATGCGATGAGCAGGCTTTATGAAGAGAAATTATTGAGCAGCAACGTGCCGTATAGAATAGTGCGCGGGCTT
Organism: Synergistaceae bacterium; assembly: GCA_017470785.1. Taxonomy (GTDB): domain Bacteria; phylum Synergistota; class Synergistia; order Synergistales; family Aminobacteriaceae; genus JAFUXM01. Next base: position 376 of record JAFUXM010000102.1, on the reverse strand, counting down.
GCGTTTTATGACCGCAAAGAAGTGCGGGACGTGTTAGCGTTATTAAAGCTTGCTGTTAATCCCGGCGATCGCGGATCGTTTGAGAGGGCGGCAGGATTTTTAATCAGCGGCATGGGGCCTAAGAGACTTAACGACTGGGGCAGCTGGCTTGTTGCTACGGACTTGCCTAAAGTGCCGGCGATAGACTTTTGGACTGCAGTGGCAGGCGGCGCGTATCCGGTCAGAGGTCAGATAGGCAGCTCGGTAGCAAATTTTGCAGCGCAGACAGCTAAGCTTGCTGAAATTGCGGAGACGCAGGGTATAAGCGGCGCAGTCGATTATATATTAGATAAAGCAGGCTTTGACTATGAAAATATATTAAAAACGCAGGAGCCTG
>JAFUXM010000101.1 GCA_017470785.1 Synergistaceae bacterium | reverse complement strand
TTTTTTTAATTTAAAAATGCTCTTTGAACCATTTTAAAATTTCGCCCAGCCTCGCAAGTCTTGGCCTTGGTCTGCCGTTACGGCTTAAATCATGATTTTCGCCTTTAAATACGCAAATTTTAGCTTCAAGGCCGTTCTTCTTCAAAGCCGTAAAGAACTGTAATCCCTGCCCGAGTTCGCATCTTTGGTCTTGATCTGAGTGAATGAACAGCGTAGGCGTCTGCACCTGATTTGCAAATTTCAGCGGCGAACAGTCCCATAATATGCTTATATCCTCGCCTATGTCAGCTAATTGCTGATCCGGCACGAAGTAATAGCCGATGTCGCTCATGCCCTCTTTGCTCGTCCAGTTGCAGATGCTGCGCTGCGACACAGCCGCGCAAAATCTGTTAGTGTGACCTATAATCCAGTTCGTCATGTAGCCGCCGTACGACCCGCCCGTAACGCCTATTCTATTCTCATCAATAAACGGCAGCGTCTTTACCGCCCAATCCGTGAACGTCATTATGTCATCGTAGTCAACCGTACCGTATGCGCCGCGTATATCAGCAAATTCATTGCCCTTGCCGGCCGCGCCTCTGGGATTGCAGAATATAACAGCATAGCCCTGCGCCGCCCATAGCTGCATCTCATGATCAAATACGTCACCGAACGTCACTTTAGGCCCGCCGTGTATGTGAAGTATAGCCGGATACTTTTTCCCGACTTCAAAATTTATTGGCCGCATGTACCAGCAGTCAAGCCCTTCAGGCTGCCCGTTCTCAATATGCGCGTACTCGGGCTTGCTTAAATCCAAATCTTTTAACGCAGCTTCATTAAAACTCGTCACGCACTTTGCGCGATCTTCTTCTATTATATATAGCTCCTGCAAATCTAAATTTTTTAACGCAATCACAGCCGCGCGGCCATGCTTCACATCAAAGTCATCGACGCTGCTTAACTCCGGCGTAATATTAGCTATATTGCCCTGAACATCCAGCGCATATAAATAAGCTTTATAATCCTCAGTGCTGATGTAATATGCTTTATTATCATCAACTATAAATTCCGCGCCCTCAAGCTTAATCCCATAGCGGCAATCGCACACTATCCGATTATCTAACACGCTGTCTAACTCAGGCGTAAAGCACTCTAATTTATTTGCGTCATTCAGCACAAAAAATTTCTTGTTCTCATTCAGGCCGTAATGCTTCATGTCAGTGCCGGTCAATAATAATTTATTATCATCAAATTCGCCGCAGCAAGCCCACGTGTAATGCCCTTGCTCTAAAATCTCGCTCATGCTTAAATTATTTAAATCAATTTTAAATACCCCGGTAGTTAAAGGCATAACGTCATCATAGTCTTTAGCTGCAAAATAAATTTTATTATTACTATTAAAATTCACATGCAAAACATCCATACTCTCAGGCGTTAAATCTATTAACTTATTATCTTTAATAATTCCAAGTCGGCTGCGCCGCTGCCCGGTATAATTTGACCCATTCGAACAAAACGGAATTTGCGTAAAGATCATATAGTCCGCCTGCTCTAACTTCTCAGGCTCTCTTAAATCCAAACTCTTAACTAACAAGCCGCTTGCAGTATCGCACAGCCAGCTGATGCTGCGCTCTGATTTAAATTTTAATTTCGCCTCGCCGCCGTGAATATCAATCGCATAAATCTCAGAATTTTTAATTTTATTTTTATCGTCGCGATTGCTCACAAATAAAATCTTGCTGCCGTCAGCGCTCCAGCAAAATGCACCCTCACGTCCATAGCTCGTCAGCTGCATCAAAACTTCTTCATTTATATAATACAGCCAGATATAACTCTTATAATCATTAGCGTCTATATCTGCCTGACTGACTTTAAACGCTATAATACTGCCGTCAGGCGAGAACTTAGGCCCGGCAAGAAATTTATATTTCAAAATATCATGAGCTTCAACGCGCTTAATCTCATTCTTATTCATGCTTAAAATCTCCAGTTCAAATTTAAATTTAAATAAAAAAAATCTAAATGATGCCTTTATAATAACATCATTTAGATTTTTAAATATTTTAAATAAAAATTTAATTAATTTAAAATTTTTCTTGCGCCGTCCGCAGTCTCCGTTACATAAAAATCTGCCTTGCGGCCAGTGCGAACTAAATATTTTTCGCCGACATGCTTTTTAAACTCATCGATACAGCTTTCTTTAACGATGCTGACCGTGCAGCCGCCGAACCCGCCGCCAGTCATGCGCGACCCAGCTACGCCGTCTTGCGCCCAAGCAAGCTCAGCTAAAATATCAAGCTCCGGTATCGTCACTTCATAATCATCTTTTAAAGAAATATGCGACGCGTTCATTAATTCTCCAAAAGTTTTTAAGTCGCCGGCCTTTAAAGCCTGAACTGCCTGAAGAGTCCGCGCATTCTCGCTTATCGCATGTCGCGCCCGCTTCAAAGCCTCCGGACTTTTAACCGCATCTTTAACAGCTTTAAACTCGCTTAAATTCAACTCGCATAATTTTTTAATTTTTATAACTTTCTGCAAGTCGCTTAACGCAGCTTCGCACTGCTCGCGCCGCAAATTATACGCCGAGTTGTTCAGCGAGTGCGGCATATTAGAATTAGTAATAACTATTTTATATTCGCCTAAGTTCAACGGCGCGTACTCATACTTCAAGCTTGCGCAGTCCAATAATACAGCGTTATCCTTTTTGCCCATGCTCGACGCGAACTGATCCATTATGCCGCAGTGCATCCCGACAAAATCATTCTCAGCTTCCTGCGCATATAAAGCTATCTTCACGCCGTCAAGATTAAAATTAAATAAATCATTTATAATTCTGCCAGTTAATACTTCTATTGCAGCTGAAGACGATAGCCCTGCGCCCTCGGGCAAATTGCCGCAAAATAATATGTCAAGCCCCGACGGCAATTTATAGCCGTGCCGCTCAAATATATTTATCACTCCCAGCGGGTAATTTGCCCAGTCGTTGGCTTTGTCATATTTAATATTATTTATGGGGACTTCTATAATTTTATTATTATCAAAATTCAGCGAATATAATCTAACAGTGTCGCGCGGCCTCACGGCTGCAAGCGCATATATTCCAAATGCAATAGCGCACGGGAATACATAGCCGCCCTCATGATCCGTATGTTCGCCGATTAAATTAACTCGCCCCGGGGCGAAGAAACACTCGGGGCGAACATCTCCGTAAAGCTCAGTAAAACTTTTTAATAAATTTTCTTTATTCATTATTGCTTATTTCTTGCGGTATTTAGTCAAGTCAATAGCGACTGCAACGGCAATAATAATGCCCTTAATGACCTGCTGCCACATCGGCGACACGTTTATAAACTGCAAGCCGTACTGAATAACCGTGAAGATTAATACGCCTATCACGATGCCGCTGACCTTGCCGATACCGCCGTTTAACGACACGCCGCCGACGACGCACGCCGCGATAGCGTCAAGCTCATAGCCGTTGCCGTAGTTATTCGTAGCTCC